>JACQWN010000289.1 GCA_016209245.1 Bacteroidia bacterium | reverse complement strand
ACCGGAGCATACAGCGTTGAAATTTCCAATAATGGTTGTGTGGATACATCTGCATCTGTACAGGTTACTGTTCTTAATCTTCCGGTTGTTACAATTAGCGTAATTGGCGACACTATTTTTTGTAATGGAGACAGCGCCTTTATTACTGCATTGCCAACCGCCGGTTTAACTTTTCAGTGGTTTTACAACAACAATCCAATTAATGGGGCGAATGATTCCTCTCTCACTGTTTATATTACCGGCGTTTATTACGTTGAGGTAACCGATACGATAACAGGTTGCTCAAATACATCGCCTGTAATTTCTATCATTGTAAACAACAATCCTGTGCCTGAAATATCAGTATCCGGCTTTTTATATTCGTGTATCAATGACACAGTAATCCTTTCCACGCAGTCAGCCTATTCTGCTTATCAATGGAGTACAGGTGATACTATGCCAACAACAAATATAGATACAACAAACATTTATTACGTTACAGTTCATGACAGCAATGATTGTATTGGTACTGACAGTATTTTGGTTAATGAACCGGTAATACCACCGCCTCAAATTTGTATAGCGCTTGTTGACTCCCTTGAAGGGAAAAACCTTGTAGTCTGGGAAAAAGAAGCAGGTATGCCTATTGAATCGTATAATGTTTACAGATATGATGCAATTAACGGGTTTCAGGTAATTGGTAATGTTTTGTATAGTGCTGTTTCAAAATTTCTTGATACTGGCTCAGACCCTATGTCGCATACCGGCAGGTATGTTTTAACTGCAATAGATACCTGCGGTAATGAAACAGTCCTTGATTCTACATTATCACATAAAACAATTCTGTTACTTGTTTCACCGCAAATTCCGGTTGGTTTTCATTTGGCATGGAACCATTATGAAGGATATGTTTACAATTATTACAGGATTTACAGGGGTGATGCTTTGGGCGTTTATCAGGAAATTGCAGTTGTTCCAAGTGATGATTATCAGTATGTGGACTTAACCCCCCCACCCGGTACATCGTTTTATATTGTAGCAGCCATAAAACCAGGTCTTTCCTGCAATCCAAATTCAAAAGAAATGGGAGGACCCTTCACACAGTCTCTTTCAAATATTGATGACGGTATCATTGTTAATATAAACCTGACAGGTTTTGAAAACCTGTTAGGTTTGGTGATTTACCCAAATCCTTTTACAGATGAAGCAACGATTGAATTCAACAATCATGCAAAAAGGGAATATATTATTTCGGTAATGGATGTAACAGGCAAAATCGTTTTAACGCAAAACAATATCACCGGCAGCAAAATAATTATTAAACGAAACCAACTTTCACCCGGCTTTTACACCATGGAATTAAAAGGTGATAAACTGTATAAAGCAAAAATTATTATCAGATAATTATGTTTTATAAATTAGTGACATTAGTATCAATATACATGAAAACTTACTTTTCCATTCTTGTATTTTCTATCCTGATATGCTTTTATGTGTTTGCACAAAATCGTCAGAAAATTGACAGTCTGAACCATGTTTTAAAAAATGCAGGTCATGACACGATTGCGGTTAATGCTTTAATTCAATTGGGCGAACAATGGCTCAATTCAAACCCGGATACTTCAATACAAATATTCAGGAACACGCTTAACAGGTTTTCGTTGAATCGAAAAAATGAACCTGTTTTTAATCAAATGAAAGCTAAAATTTTTCTGAAAACCGGTGTCGCTTTCAAAAATAAAGGGCTTTACGATACGGCAATAAAAAAAAAAAAAAAATCGCGTATCGCCGGCTGTTACATGAATATCGGCAAATTGCACGAAACGCAAAAAAATTATGCGCAGGCAATTGATTACCTTAAAAAATCCTTAACTTTATATGAATCGCTTGCCGATAAAAAAAATACGGCATATTGTCTGAATAATATTGGCAGCATACTCAGTAATCAAAAGCAATATAAAGAAGCATTGACTTTCTTTAATAAAGCATTACAATTATTTGAGGAGATAGGCGACAAAAAAGCTATTTCCACTTGTCTTGTTAATATTGGTTCCACTTTGGTAAACTGCAAAAAACAGAATGAGAGTTTTGCTTATTTTCAAAAGGCGTTTGCTATTTCAGACGAAATCGGGGATAATAACAGCAAGGCTTTTTCTCTGATAAACATGGGGGCATATTATAAGCTGAAAAACGAATATTCAAAAGGTATCGAATATTGCAGCAAGGGGCTTGAGGTTGCAAAAAGCATTAATAATATTGAGCTGCAGAATAACGCGATGGAAGTTCTTTTTGAATTATATTCCAAACAGGGCGATTTTAAGGAGGCTTTTGACTGCCATGTTCGGTATAAAAGAATCAATGACAGTATTTATAATGCTGAAAAAACAAAACGAATCACCGAAGTTGAAGCCAAGTACCAGAATGAAAAAAAACAACTTGTAATAAAAAATCAGGCATCGGAGCTGGCAAGGAAAAACGAACAAATGCAAAAACAAAGAATAGCCATTATTGCAGCCATTGCAGTGATTGTTCTTGTGCTTGTTTTTTCTGCTATTTTATATCGGCTGTTTCGCCAAAAAAAACTTGCCAATACTTTATTAGCACGTAAAAATAATGAGATTCAAAACCTTCTTGAAACAGTGAGCAACAGAAACAAGATAATTGAAAAGCAGAAAACAGAAATAGACGATTCTATTCGTTATGCACAACGCATCCAACAGGCGATATTACCCAAGCAGGAAACCATATCTGAGGCATTGGAAGAATATTTCATTCTGTTTAAACCCAAAGACGTTGTATCCGGCGATTTTTACTTTGTCAGCAAAATCAATAAATGGCTCATAGCTTCAGTAGCCGATTGCACAGGTCATGGCGTGCCAGGCGGTTTCATGAGTATGCTGGGTCTATCTTTTTTAAATGAGATTGTGAACAAATCATATATTACTGAGACAAAACAAGTGCTTAATGAAATGCGAGAATATATAATACGCTCATTACACCAGCAGGGAGTATCGAGCGAACAAAACATTTCGACTTCGCTCAATGTAAAAGACGGAATGGACATAACAATTGTTGCCATTGACACTGAAACAAACAAAATGACGTTTTCAGGCGCTAATAATCCGCTATACTTGACGAGAAAGGACTGCACGATAATACAAGAACAGGGATTACAAATTAAAATTTATAAAAATCCGGAAAACCTGACTCTAATCGAATTTTTTCCAAACAAAATGCCTGTTGCAATTTATGATGAGATGTCTTCTTTCTCAATGCATGAATTTACATTACAAAAAGGCGACAGTTTGTATCTTTTCAGCGATGGTTATAAAGACCAGTTTGGCGGTCCGAAAAGAAAAAAATTTCTCTCTAAACAATTCAGAGAATTAATTATGAGCATTTATGAAAAGCCCATGAATGAACAAAAAGAAATCCTTGATAAAACTATTGAAGACTGGAAAGGCGATAATGACCAGATAGACGATATTACAGTTATGGGTATTAGGTTTTAAATTAAGCTACATAATCATCTTTGAAACCAAATGCATCGTCCACCATCCAAACAAGTGTAATTACGGGACATATTTCGCTGTAATCTTTTACTTTCTTCTCTTTATCGCTTTCTAATGCAATACTTTTAAGCGGTAAATTTTCTAATTGTAAAGCAGTATTTATGCAATGATAAGTATAAAAACGATATACAATATCCGGTTTATACCATTGTTGCATATCTATGTAAATAAATTGCACACACTTTCAACCCGCTCGTCTACCCTGCAAAAAAATATTGTCGGTAATTTAATGTTATGCAAAGTGCAGCTTAACTTTGGTCTTGATTTTGTATTTCCGTCTGATTTTTTGTAAGTCGGAAATTTCTAGATCAGGGTTGTCCAAATAGCGTTTGGTCAGTTTGTCTCTGATGTCTCGCATCATTTTTACTGCGTCAAATTTTTTCTTTTTCATTGTCTTGTTTATTTTGGTTCAATAGTTTCTCTCGGGGTTCTGATTTCCAAAACAGGATAACCATATTTTAAATTCACGGAGTTGTAAAGTCGTATTAGTTTATAATTTACGATGTGTTTGAAATTCCAACTCACCAGAATATCCGCACGATTGACCGTAGCAATTGCAATGTGTCTGGTGTCTACTAAAGATTTTGCAGTCACAATTTTTTCTTTTATGTAATGATAAGAAAGTTCTTTTGCCTCATTGTCAAGCGTTACAATTTCTTTGAATTGAGTAGGAATAGTAGAAAGTAATTCTCTAACATTAGACGGAGCGTCCTCAAGTTCACCTAAGGTAACATCAGAAATAATTGCCGTCTTTTTTCCATTGCGGAATTCCTCAAATAATTTTTGTGACCACTCTTGAAATTCTTCGTCAAAGTAGCCGCCAATAACTGAAGTATCTATGTAGATTTTCATTTGTCTATTTTGCTATGAAGATAGTTATTTTCGGTGTCATTTTCGCATTTTGCATAACGTTTGAATATACGCAACTGGCTGCGTATATATTCACTATGTAAACATGGTTGTTTTTATTCATTTTTTTGCTTTAAAAATACATATTTTTTTAATACAAATAACTTTTTTGTAACTTTTTTTCAAATTTTCAAAAACATTGAAACAACCTTCCCTGCCATGAATTTTTTTCCTCCATTTTTTTTTCGAACAAGCTTAATATCTGGTCATTGCGAAGCGTTCCCCAATTTGGAGCGATAAGAAACCTTGGCGGGACTTCGGCTGTGAATCTTTCTATTACAAATGCTGGATTAAGCCGTTCGATAAACGAAATAAGAAAATCGAAATATTCTTCCATAGAAAACAAAGTGAATTGTTCCGGATTTTGTTTATATTCCTCTGCCATACTTGTATTATTCAATACCTGCAACTGATGAAATTTGACATTGTTTACCGGAAGCTTTGATATTGTTTCCGCCTCTATGAGCATTTCATCTTTTGATTCGCCCGGTAAACCGAATAATAGATGGATTCCTGTCTTTATTCCGTATTTTACAGTTCTTTCAATTGCTTCCACCGATTGTTCAAATGTATGTCCACGGTTGATTATTTTGAGTGTTTTATTATAACAGGATTCAATTCCGTATTCAATCAGGATATAACATTTTTCTGCAAGTTTTGCAATATAGCTAAGTTTTTCATCATTGATACAATCAGGTCTTGTGCTTATTACCAAACCAATTACACCGGGATAATTTAATGCTTCTTCGTATTTCTTTTTTAACAAACCAATATCTGCATAAGTATTGCTATATGGCTGAAAATAGGCAAGGTATTTTTCGGCACGCATGTATCTTTTATGATGAAATTCTATTCCTTCCTTAATTTGCTGTGAAATGTCTTTCTCCGGTTTGCAGTAAGAAGGATTGAATGCATCATTATTGCAATAAGCGCAACCGCTATAAGAAACAGTCCCATCGCGGTTGGGGCAGGTAAAGCCGGCATTAATCGCTACTTTTTGCACACGCTGTCCATATAACCTTTTAAAATAACCGGCATAAGAATTATATCTGCGACTATCGCCCCATGGATATTGCATGGTTAAAGCTTATTATATCCATACCATTTTACAATTGCTTTTAATTATACTGTGTGCGGTGTAAATTTCCGCATTTATTATTCCATCGAAGTACGAATTTGTTACGAAGTTACGAACTACGAATTCGTACTTCGTATGTTCGTATTTTTATTCGTACTTCGATGGGGTAATTTACTATAAATTATCCGACTTTTAAAATGCGGAATTTTATCCAGTTTGTTATATAATTATACGTCTATTCTAAAAATCATTATCCTCATCCATAAAAATAATCTGCTTTTCATTTTCTACGTCAATGGTCGGTACTCCTTTGTATTCTTTTACATCGCCTTTAACGCAAATTCTCTTTCCTAATAATTCATTTTCCGGTACGTAACTAAAATTTACCCTGTTATTTTTCCAGATTGTAAGTGTGAAAATCTGGTTTGGAAACTTTTTATCGAGATTAATAAATGTTGCGCCTGTCTTTTCATGATATTTGGTTGATACAACTGTGCCGCAAACTGTAATTTTATCACCAATGAACGATTTTGCCTGTATTGTATTAAAAGCTTTCCGCGGAAGATCTTGCTGCTTAATGGGCGGGGCTTCACCCTTTTCTGAACCTGCTTGCCATTTCTGAATATTTAAAGTACTTTCAATAATATTCTCTTCAAAATCGGGTATTGATATAAAAAAATCTATTCCGGTCACTTCTTCAACGCTATCTATCGTACAAGCATAGCTCCAGACAGGGTATTCGCATTTACTATTCGGCATTATAAAGCCGATACCTTTCTTATCATCTCCTTCATAATCAAGCACGACTTTATAAAAATATTCCGGAATGCTGACATTTGTGATCTTTCCTTCCGGTTGCATTACCGGTAATCCTTGTTTTAAAATACCACCTGTAACTATATATACCTGTTCGCTTGCAGATACAACATACTGACGTATTTTATCCTCCATCTCCGCCCATTTCTCGCGGTTCAGAACAGGGCGTTGAGGTGCCATATTGGAATAATAATATGACTCGCCAAGAGCCCTTGGCGACCATCTGAAATCAGCCGAAGGTGCAAGATGCCCCCTGTCAAAACCACTGTTCCAATAATCGTCAATGGTGGCAGTACCTGTCCTTACGAGCGTATCTTCTTTAAAATCATTTGTACGTGATACATTACCGGTTGCAATATCAGGAAGTATAATATGTACAACCCATTTCGATTGCTCATGCTCTTCAAGGTAACAAAAAGCGAACCCGCAATGATATACGACCATTTCGCCATCTTGCATTGCAGGAAGCCCAATCCTTTTTATATCACTGATAATCAGTTTTAGCTTTATCTCCTCAATTTCATTTTTAATTTTTAATTCATTTTTTTGAACTTCCATTAATTCACTTTCAAGAGCATGTAAACGGATGTTAATATCTTCCTGGGTTTTACCGGATAAATAAAGACAGAAACATATTATAATAATAATATTTCGAATGGTCATAATTTATTCACGTTTAAAACCCGACCCGCAAGGTTGCTTCGTTCAGGATTTCTGCCAATGTAACGGCAGTGAACTTAAATAAAATGACCTAGCGGGTTAGGGTTCATTAGAAGAATGTGCTGCGGAAGAAGCTTGTAATCGTCTTAGCTTCTTTGGAATAAGAAATAGAAATCTCAAATCCGCCTCTTCCGTGCGAAGCTTGCCGCAAACCGGATACATTTATATCATAGCTCAAGCTTAATTTAATCCCTTGATACATTCCTCCGAAATACAACGCTAATGCATCTTTTACTCTGAACAAGGGACCAGCCATAAATATATAATCGTTACCTCCTTGCTTTATTTTATAATATCCGATCAGCCCCATTTGAATCTCATTGCTTTTTGCCTGTCTCATGTATAAAAGATTACCTTCTACAGCAATTTCTTTTTTAATAGGATACATAGCCCCGGCATATCCGATCCATTTCCTGTAATGAACAATATCTTTATAAATAAATTTATCTTTAGGCTGGGTAAGGTGAAAAGCTGAGAAACCTGCATAAATTGGTATTAATCCGCTTGACGTCCTTGCTGGTAAAAATAGTTCCATCTTATCTTTTGTATAATAATAAACTCCGAAATTTGCGTCAAACAATATTTCCTTGTTTTTCTGAAAATTCTCATTATTGGAAAGAGCCGGATCGAAAGTTCCTGTCTGGTAAGAATATTGGGAATCGAAGAGCAGCTTTGAAGTATTTATGCTTTTATGAATAAAACCTAACTGAATACCTGTACACAAGTGATGTTGGTCATTTTCTTCAGTGATTTGAAAGGCGCCGGAAGCCAGGAAATGAAATTCATTCAGATTTCCTGCGCCAGCAGTGTTATTTAAAATAAATGCACCAAATCCGAAACGGTCATAAGGTATATCGGCAGATAGAATTTCCGTCAGAAACGGTTTCGATGCAACACTCATCCATTGTGTACGTTGATGTAAATGTACCATGTATGAATTACCGTTCATACCTGTTGTAGCCGGATTTAAAGTAACGGGCGATTCGAAAAATTGTGACAGGTGAAAATCCTGAGCTTCCATTCTTGTTGGAAAGAACAGAAATAGCGCATATACAGGATAAATAATGAATCTACTTATACTTTTCATTTTACAATCATTTTAATATTTTTTTAATATCTTTTTTCATTTATTGAGAGATTCCTCGCTTCACTCGGAATGACAGTGCATTAACCAGGAGGAGGGGAAGCAGTTGCGGGCTTTGCCCGCACAACCGCTTCCCCTCTCTATCGCTAGTGATGTTGTCATTCCGAACGCAGTGAGGAATCCCCACTTCAAAATGCGTTGCATTGAGTTAATCGAAATGTACGGTTTTATTTCGTTTTCAGTATAATACGTCATCACATTATAAGTCTTTACCTTATTAATGTTACATCACCATGTAAATTAAATTCTTGATCATCAAGCAATATAACATGTAAAATGTAAACATAAACTCCAACGGGCTGGTCTTTACTTTTATATTTGCCATCCCAGCCGGTTTCCGGATCATTTGTTTGGAATACTAGCTTGCCCCAGTCATTAAATACTTTTAATTCATATTCTTTGAACGGACCTCCCCGTGCTTTTAACAAATCATTATTACCATCATTGTTAGGTGAGAATGCAGTCGGTAGAACAGGTGCTGCCATTCCCTGCAAGTTTATCTCGACTCTGGCAGTATCCTTACATCCATAATCATTTCCAACAACCTGCATTACTGTATAAGCTCCATCTGGTGCAAAATATGTATATGTCGGTTCCGCTTCAGTTGAAGTTCCCTGCTGGTCGCCAAAATCATAGAACCAGCTTGTCGCCCCTGTTGAATTATCTGTAACCGAAACAGGTAAGCCTTGTCTTGGATTTGAATCGCTTAAAGTAAAACCTGCAATGGGACTCGGGTCAATTGTTATACTTTGTACAGCAGTATCCTCGCAACCTAATGAGGTCTGTTCGGTTAATATAATAGTGAATTCTCCCATATTTATATAAGTATTTTGAGGAGATGATACTGTATCGGTATGCCCGTCGCCAAAATCCCAGAGCCATGCTACAACACTGTCGTTCAATACAGTTGATGTATGTGTGAATAAAATCGGATCATTTGCACAATTTCCACTGTATGTAAAAACCGCTTCAATATCGGCAACAGGTACAACTTTAATTATTGAATCAATGCAGTCATTAATTGAATTGATTATCAGCCGGACAGAATAATTGTCAGGATCGGGATATTGGTTGACAGGATTTTGAATTGAATCGGTATTTCCATCTCCAAAATCCCAGCTCCATGAAACTATGCTATCGTTATCTGCTGTTGAATTGTCGGTAAAAACTACACCGCTATCTTTCATACAAACATTCGTATAATTAAAATCTGCTCTGAAAATATTGATTGGCACATTCAAAGCGACAGAATCACTGCAACCCAGCGAAGTAGTGCCGATTAAGCTTACCATATATGTACCGCTCGTATCATACTGATGATATGGGTGCTGAATTGAATCCGTTTGACCGTCGCCAAAATTCCAAAACCATGAAATAATACTATCGTTCGACACCGTTGAACTGTTGGTAAATGGTACGCTGTCAACATTACAATCCAAGCTATATGTAAATAATGCCTGAAAATCAGCAACAGAAATCGTATCAATTAAAGAATCAAGGCAATTATTTGCAGAGCCGATAATCAGTTGTACAATATAATTATCAGCAATAGAATATTGATTAACGGGATTTTGAATCGTATCGGAATTTCCATCACCAAAATACCAGCCCCACGATATTAAGCTGTCATTAACCACTTCAGAGCTATCGGTAAATATTACGCCACTATCGCTCAAGCAGATATTTTCAGTAGCAAATGAGGCTTGTATTAAACGAAGACTGATATATTTTCCAATAGTATCAACACAACCTGAATCAGAAACAATGACAAGTTCCACAAGATAATTTCCGGCGGTATCGTAGAAATGGACGGGATTTTGAACTGTATCTGAAAATCCGTCACCAAAGCTCCATGTCCAAGAAACTATAATATTTTCAGGATTCGATAAGTCATTAAAAGTTATACCCGAATCACTCATACATGATGAATATCCAAAATCGGCGACAAAGAAATTCATTGATACATTTTTAATAATTGTATCTGAGCATCCTTCGGTAGTATGAATGACTAATGTTACGTTGTAGTTGCCTGCGGCAGCATATTGGTGCTGCGGGTTTGGAATTATTGCATATTCGCCGTCGCCAAAGCTCCACCACCATGAATCAATATTATCATTCTCGACTGTCGAGCTGTCAGTAAATATAATAAGAGCACTGGAACATGAGCCCGTATAACCAAAATCAGCATCTGCATCAACAATTTTAACGACTTGGGTTATTGTATCACTGCAATTCTGTGCAGAAAGTATAATCAATGTAACAAAATAATCGCCTATAGTATCATAATGATGCTGTGGATTCTGAACAAGAGCAGTACCGCTGTCACCAAAATCCCACGACCATGATACGATACTGTCGTTAAATGGGATAGAGCCATCCGTGAATGAAACAAAATCATCATCGAAACATACGTTGGTTGCAGAAAATACTGCAGAAACTGAATAAACCGTTATATTTTCCGAAATAGTATCGCTACACCCCTGTGCTGTTTGTGTGATTAGTGAGACTATGTACTCATTTCCAAAAACGAAGAAATGCTGTGGATTCTGCATAGTGCTTGTATCGCTGTCGCCAAAATCCCAATACCATGAAATCAGAGAATCGTTTGTAACAACTGTGTTGTCGGTAAATATTACCGGTTCATTTACACAATGTCCAACAGAGCTGAATGCCGGAGCAATATCAATTATTGTAATTGTGTCATAGATAGTATCAGAGCAATTATTAAGAGAATTAATGATAAGTTGAACATTGTACACTCCAGCCACGTTATATTGATGAATAGGGTTTTGGAGTGTATCTGTCGTGGTATCCCCGAAATTCCAATACCATGAAATAATACTGTCATTAATAATTTCAGAACTATCCGAGAATATCACTCCGTTGTCGCTCAGGCAATAATTATTGTAAGCAAAAGCAGCAGAAACCGAACTTATGGTGATATATTTCACAATTGAATCACTGCAACCGGAATCTGAAGCTATTACCAGTTGTACGGGGTATGTCCCTATTGTATCAAAATGATGTAAAGGATTTTGCACTGTATCATAACTTCCGTCGCCAAAATCCCAACTCCAAGAAGTGATGCTGTCATTAAGTGCGGCTGAGTTATCAATAAAGGTCACACCTTCCATATTCATGCAAACACCAGCATAAATAAAATCAGCAGTAAAGAAATTCAATGAAACGTTCAGAAAAATTGTATCTGAACAGCCGGTGCCGCTCTGTGTAATTAATGAAACATCGTAGTCTCCTGTAACTGCATATTCATGCTGCGGATTCGGAGCAGAGCTTGTATCCCCGTCACCAAAATCCCACAGCCAAGCTGCGATTGTATCATATTGTACAACAGAAGTATCAGTAAATATAATAATATTGCTGTTACAACTGCCTTCATAAACAAATCCTGCTTCAAGATTAACAATAGTTAGAGCTTTGGTAATCGTATCGCTGCAACCTGTAAGTGAATTAATTATTAATTCTACAGAATAAACCCCTGCTTCATCATAATGATACTGCGGATTCTGAATAGTGCTTGTATCACCGTCGCCAAAATCCCATGACCATAAAATAATGCTGTCGTAAACCATTGTTGAACCATCAATAAAATTCACATAAGGCGCATTCATGCAAATATTCAAATATGAAAATTCAGCCGAAACAGAGCTTAAATTAATATTTTTGGATATTGAATCAGCACAACCAAGAGCAGTTATACCGGTCAATGTCACAGTATAATCATTTCCTCCAGGATATAGGTGTTCAGGGGATTGAACGGTGTCTGTTATTCCATCGCCAAATTGCCAATACCATGAAACCAGGCTGTCGTTAATAACTTCTGTGCTGTCAATAGACAAAACGGTATCATACGTACAATAGCTGATTGTTGAGAAATCAGTTAATATATCAACGATTGTTACTTCTTTGCTTATAGTATCATTGCAATTATCCGCAGAAATAACATTCAGTTGTACATTGTATATTCCCGCACTGTCATATTGATAAACCGGATTTTGTAAAGTATCTGTGCTGTCATCGCCAAAATCCCAGTTCCACGCAATAATGCTGTCGTTTTCAATAATTGTGCTGTCAATGAAAGAAACTCCTCCGTCGTTCATGCAAATACCTGCAAATTGAAAATTAACCGACAAGTAATTCAGAGAAATATTTTGTGAATAGTTTCCTGTACATCCTGAATCAGTAATGATTGTAAGATTAACAGCATAAAATCCAACTATATCATAAATATGGAACGGATTCTGAATTGTATCGCTGTCATTATCGCCAAAGCTCCATGACCATGAGATAATGCTGTCGTTAGAGGCGATTGAAGCATCAGTAAATTGCACTGTTTTATTACTGCAGCTAATATCAGTTATAAATTGTGCCTGCACGGGCGGATTAATACTAATTGATAATGTATCGCTAATACTTGCACATGAACCTGTTGAAGTTAAAAACAAAACTACTTCCCCATTACTAATATCGTCAAGACTTGGTACATATTTCGCATCTATCGTTGTTGCTGAAGGAATAAAAATGCCCGTTCCTTCTGATGTCCAATATCCGGTTGTACTCGCACCGGAGATATTTCCATCTAATACTACGGTATCGAATGCACAAATAAATTGATTCTGTCCGGCAATAACAGTAGGAGCGCTCTGCCACTGGACAAACATTGAATCCTGTTCGGCAAAACAACTGCCATTATTTGTTGAAACAAGAGTAAGAATAACGGAACCATTAGCGGTATCGGCGCTGCTTGGGACATAAAGACATTCAAGGGTCTGATTATCGGGAGAGAAGATACCTGTCCCGGATGTAAACCAATCGCCAGATGTTGAACCGGCAGTAACAAACCCTTCGATAGGAACAATCGGATAGCTAAAACATGCAATCGTATCTTCTCCTGCATACACTTGTGGGCGTGGTGTCATAGTAATTTCTAATGTATCTGTTTCGGGGTTACAATTACCGTTATCGGTAGTAGTAAGAATAATCGTTGCCGTTCGATTTTGAATTTCTGCCTGTGTAAACTGATAAACCGGTGTAATATCGGTATTTGAAGGAGAGAATAAACCAGAAGCCAATGAAGACCATATTATTCCTCCGGCAATAGTGTATTGTCCGTTCAAATCAACATCAGTATTATTATCACAGACAATTTCATCGGTCCATGTATGAACATAAGGAGCATCGGTTATTGTTACTTCCAATGAATCTATAATCTCCATGCATGCTTCCGTAGAAGTAAGAATTAACCTGACATTTCCATAAATTGTGTCCGCGGTGCTAAACAGGTATGTTGCTTCCAATGAAGTATCGGAAGGTGAAAAAGTACCTGTTCCGGTGCTTGTCCAGATACCTGTACCTGAACCGCCTGTTATTGTTCCGAGTAACTCTGCCTGTGTATTTGCGCAGACAGTCATGTCGTCACCGGCATTAACATCGGGTACAGTAGTTATTTTTAATCTCATTGTATCTATTTCAGGTAAACAATTACCTATGTCAAGTGCAGTAAGTGTCAGGTAAACTAATCCGGAAATGCTGTCAGCAGAGCTTGCCATATAAATAGCATCCATTGTTTCATTATCGGGTACAAAGTAACCGGTGCCTGTTGTAGCCCATAAACCTTCAGAGCTGGCTCCTCCGACAATTCCATGTAATTCGACATCCAGATTATCAACGCACACAATCTGATCGGAACCTGCATTTACATAAGGCGCCGGTGTAATTGTTACATGAATGGTATCAGTCCTCAGGCATGCATAAGTAGATGACAAGACAATAATAACGGAACCATTTGCAGTATCAAGGGAACTGGGTTTATAAACTGCACCCAAATCAGTATCATCCGGTATAAAAATTCCTGTTCCGCTGGTGCTCCATATTCCTGTTGTGGTGGTGCCACTTACAATTCCGTCTAAAAAGATATCTGAATTATTTCCGCATACAACTGTATCGTTTCCGGCTTCGACATAAGGGGGAGGCGTTATTGTTGCTACCATAGTATCAACTGATTCAACGCATAATCCATAGTTTGTGGTATAAAGACGAAATTCGACCGTACCATTGACAGTATCCTGTGGACTTGGAATATATGTAGCACCTAAATCAGTGTTGTCAGGTACAAAAATTCCTGTTCCATTTGTTTCCCATCTTCCTGATGTAGTTATGCCTGTAATTATTCCATCAAGATAAATATTATCTCCTGAGCAGAGGTATTGGTCAGCACCTGCGTTAACTTCGGGATCTGCGAAAATTGTAACTTTCATTGAATCGGTTACCTGATAACAATTGCCATCATTAGTT
>JACQWN010000097.1 GCA_016209245.1 Bacteroidia bacterium | reverse complement strand
TAAATTTACTATATTGATTAAATATGATATTAAAAAGAATGCTATCATCTAGTAAATTTTTTATTTCAGAAATTGAAATACTGTTAATATTAAAAAAAGCAATTGATTTATAATCGGAGGATTTTATACAATCTTTACAATTATAAACCCCATCTGTATTTTGAAATTTCCATGTAATATTTATAGAATCAAGTTTATATCTGTATTTTTCATACTGATCAACAGTGTTTTCCTGAAAATTTGTAAATTTTAAAATACTATTATTCTTTTTACAACACCATGGATTACCTATGAAAAACAGAATTGTAAAGACAAGATGTAATGAGTAAATTATCATGGAATGGTTGTTTTTATCATACCAAAATTACTCCAATAATATCGCATATTTAATTCTAACATAGAACTATTATAATAATTCTGAAGTTTAAAATAATCTATTGTTGGATCATATGGAAATTGTCTTGATTGATGGTAAGTATAAACACGTGCAGAAACCTCTTGTTTATTAACATTACTATATAATATCCCCCATCCTTTATAATTCATAGTAACATGTAGTCCTTCATGTGTGTTGACCAGGAATAATTTTGTTCTTGATTCAAAAGCTCCAGGCCAAAGCCAAACGTCTGATTTTCTTGAAAACCAGCCATGCGATTGAGTTGCACCAATAACAGGTTGACCTTCGGGATCATAGACGACATTACCTACACGATCGTATCCTTCCGGTATTGATAAGTCTGCTTTAATACTCTCAACGCCTTTAACATCAGGATTATCCACATCCCAATAATATTCAGCATTTGCATGAGTGTAATCAATTGGTGTTGCTCCTGTTTCCCTGGTAGAAAAATCAGGGGTACTTGCAACTGTACCTTGCCTCATCGCCTCATTCAGTATTCCTTGTGCAAATCCCGAAGCCGCGCCTCCAATCGCCCCATACTTAGCTCCTTCCCAAAAGCTACCGCCCAGCGCTTTGGCGGGAAAGCCCGCTGAAGCGCCGCCAATCACCGCGCCTGAAGTTGTACTGTATGCCAGGCTTAACCACGGACTTGCAATAGTGGAGCCATAAGCTCCGGCACCTGAACTTACTACAGAAGATGTAAACCCTATCACAGCCCCCATTGCAAAACCGCTCCAGTAATCCTGCCCTTGGTCTTCGTAGGCGTTTGCCATCATATCAGCGTACATGAACATTGTTATACCGGTACATATAATTAATGCCGCAAAACATTCTCCATCAGGGTCTGTATATTTTAACGGGTTGTTCAGTGCGTAACTGTACCTGTTAAATGTTTGCGTATAATCCGGCAGTTGTACAAAGTTGTCGGGGCTGAGGAAACGGCCGAGAAGCGGGTCGTATATACGGCCATTCATATTAATCAGCCCAAATTCATGAATATGTTCATGGCCTGTAAAGCCACGGTCTATCAGGTAATTTTGCCCTGGATTTAACGAGGTTATGCTCCATTCGGTGGCACTGCGAGGTCTGCCCCATGCATCGTAGCTGCGCTTTTCGACTACCGCTCCGCTTTCGTCAGTCAGCGCAAGGATTGAACCCAGATAGTCGGTGCTGATGTAATACATTGCACCTTGTCCGTTATTAATAATATAAACGGCAATTAAACCGGAACTTGCCGAAATATAATGCACTTGTTTTTCGCCGGAAGGTGTTATTATTTTTTCGTAATTGGCGCTGTAATACTTGGTTTTTTCCCAATTATTGTTCTGATATAATTCCGTTTTACGACGTTCATTGTCTACGCCATAAGTAATATAATATTGGTAATTGCTTTCTTGTATAAAGAATGCCTTATTGAATGAATTATAGGAAATATCCTGCTGCAAAGAAGACACTATATTATCAGTATTATCTACTTTTGTGACTGCATTTGGTTGTGCACCGCCGTAACTATAAGCTCCAAGTCCTGTTTTTGACTGTATATTGCCGTTATTATTATACTCGAGTTCCGATACTACTATACCTGTTCGTTTGATATAATCGAGCCGTTGTAATGCATCATAATAAATATCTTCCGATTGCCCGTGCTTCATATCTTTCCGGTATGTAAGATTACCTGTAGCCTGGTCGAAAGTAAAGTCATAGTGCAATGCGGCAGTAATACCGGTGACATCCGAAAACCAATCCGGGTAACCTAAGTTATCATATATCCGTGTAGCTATCTGATTTGTTCCTAGTGTACACCTTGTTACCTGACCCAAAGCGTTTATTTCGTCTAAAGTCCAAACCAGTGCATCATTATCACTTCGCTTAACAGAAGTCATATTACCTATATCGTCATAAGCATACATTATACTGAAATCAGAAGGATAAATAGTTTTACTTAGATTGCCAAAGTTATCATATTCATATTTTGTTACAAAATTTTGGGCGTCTATTTCTTCTTTCAGCTCTTTAATTCTTCCAAAATTATCATATTTGTACGACTGTAATGTGTTGTTTGGACCGGTAATGCTATCCAGCAAACCCTTGCCGTGTGCTTCTGCATCGTAAGCATAAGTATAAGTTTCTGTACTGCAAGTCTTTGTTTTCAAGCGGCCCAGCTCATCATAAGTCATCTCATATATATCGCCTCTTGCATCGGTTTGCTTTTCCAATTGACCGTAAGCATTATATACATAAGTCATTTATCCGGTATTAAGGTCGGAAAGACCTGTCTGACGGCCATATTCATCATAAGTCATACTTACGGTTTGCCCTACCGATACGATTAATTTTGTCAATCCTGAACTAAAATATGTATAATCAATTGCTCCTGCATCGTCGGAGGCATAATCAAGCAGCCCGTCGGCAGTATATGTTTTGCTGAACGTCTGCTGCATTCCGCTGTTTGTAACTTCAACAGTCGAACCGTTATATACATAGCTTAATGTACACACAGGTGAAATTTCATATTCAATACGCCCGTATTTATCATATAAATAAGTTGTATTATTAGTAGCTCCGCCCTGGTAGTAAGGCATAGAGCTTGTTTCTACTTTACCCTCTGTATTGTAAGTAATTATTTCATAAATAGTATGAGCGTCAAAGCCCTCGGTTTCGGTCTTGAGCTTGCGGCCTATTATATCATAATATTCAGTGACATCAGGCAAACCATCGCCGGATGTTACAGTATAATAAGCACCATATTCAGGAGATGAACCTTCCAACCAGTGTATAGAATTGCTGATTTTATTACCGTTAGGTAATATGGTTTCGGTAAGCCTTCCGAACATATCATAATTATAATAAGTTTTAAGCCCGTTTATATCTTTCGACATCTTGATATTTCCTGTTGAATAGTCAAAAACCGTTTCGGAAAGCTGGTCTAAAGCGTTATATGTTTTGACCGGAAATATGCCTTGAGCGTCATACACCGCTGAAGTAACAAGCGGTGCAAGCTGGGGAGAAGAAACGGTTGTTTTAATTACATTGCCGAAACAATCGTAATCATAAGTTTTAATAACCCTCTTTTCTTTACCTAAATCGGTTGTTATGGTTTTGACCATAAATCCTTCATAAGTATAATCAATTGTTCGTGTATAAGCATCCGTATCTTCCGGACGGGTTTTGGTAATCGTTTCTTTTTCTACTTTCGATGGATAGCCTAAGCCGACATCAGTATATATATAAGATGTTGATTGTTTTACACCATCGTTGTATACAATATCAATAGATGGGATATTCCCATAATCAAAAGTATTATTATCATTAATATCCCAATTATATACGGTATTAACAGTCGAATTTGTTAAATAATCATGCTTCCCTATATTTTCTCTATAAAAGATAAGTCTGTAAATTTCATCAGGACAATTAATATTAGATCTAGGTTGTGTTTTATTTATATAGATTGTTTGTTTAAAATCAAAGTCAGTATTATCTGTAAGAGTAGATTTCTTTAAATATGATGAATAATATTTTTCCCCAAAGTGCTGAAACTCGAATTCGTATTCATCGGTTGCGGTTATTTGAGTAGTCTGGTTTGTCGCCGAGATAATATTAAATCCGAGGAATCCTTTACCTTGATAATGCAATTTAGCGCCGGTATAAAAATAAGTAATTTCATCCTTGCTGTTTAAACCATTATCAGTTTTAACTGACGATACCACATAAATGGGGGCTTGTATATCAACAAGAGGATAAACGGCTCCCGTGCCTTTGGCATATACCGCAGCATCTGTTATAGGTTTATATTCAAATTCCGTTTCATAATCCAATCCATTTAATATTGAATGCACCAGGTAACTTTTTTCGTTTTTATGAAAATACAAAAAGT
>JACQWN010000096.1 GCA_016209245.1 Bacteroidia bacterium | reverse complement strand
TTACAACTTTGAAGCAAAGCAAAACTAATAATTACAGTAAAAAAAGTTAATTGTTTCATAATGATTTATTATTATCATTAAATAAATGACAACTTACTTTGTTTTCAAAATTATACATTGTTGGTGCAGTATAATAACAAATTTCTCCGATTACAACAGGGCATCTTGAAGCAAAGGGGCAACCAGCCGGTTTTTTAAAAGAAGAAGCTGGTTCGCCTTTCAAAATAATTTTTTCTTTATTAAGAAATGGAATTGAAGCAAGCAATGCCTTAGTATAAGGATGCAAAGGATTGTTGAAAATATTATCTGTTGCACCTTCCTCCATAATCATCCCTTTGTACATTACAACTACCCGGTCAGCAATCTCCGGAATAACAGAAAGATCATGAGATACAACAATAATACTTATTTTTTTTTTCAATTCTTTAAAAATTTGAAGGATTTGATTTTGAACTGTAACATCCAGCGAAGAAGTAGGTTCATCGGCAATCAATAATTGCGGGTTGCAGCTTAAGGCAATTGCAATAAGTATTCTTTGATTCATGCCCCCGCTTTGCTGGTGGGGATATTCATTTAATTTGATTTCAGGATCGGGCACATCCAATTCCTTTAGTATTTTTATCGCCTTTTCTCTTGCTTGTTCTTTTTTAAATTTCTGATGCAATTTAATAACTTCAATGATTTGTTTCCCGATAGTAACCATAGGATTAAGAGCGCTTGAGGGATTTTGGAATATCATTGAGATTTCTTTTCCTCTTATCTTAATTAATTTTTCTTCAGAAAAAGCAAGTAAATCGTGATTCTGAAAAATAATTTTACCTGATACGTTTGCATTATTATTCAAACCCAGTATTGTTTTGCATGTAACTGTTTTTCCACAACCGGATTCACCGACTATTCCCAATACTTCATTTTTTATAACAGAAAATGAAATCCCATTCACTGCATAAACAGTGTTTTTCTTGTTTTCAAACTGTATGGTTAAGTCTTTTATTTCTAATAAATTATTCATTAATGTTTTTCGGTCAGGAATCTATTGTTTTATTAACTTTTTAACAATAGAGCCATCACTCGTTTTAACTTTTATTAATTCTTTTGTTATCTCTTCAAAATTTCGTTGCATTGGTTTTCTTCCCCCTATTTTTTTGTTGTTTATATATGGCACCTAACGCATATAAGGATTTTATCCTCAGTTTCGTTACAAAATTTCATCAAAGGTAGAAAAATATTATTAAAGAAACAAGTATATTAGCAGCAGGATAAAAATTGAGGATAAAATTAAGTTGGACTATGCCGCCGTTCTGCTGAAAGAATGAATTTTTTATATTGATTAGCTCTTCTTTTCCAATGATTTTTAATAATTTATGCCACATGATATTGGACAAGGACATGTGAGCTATATAACCATCTTTTGTTTTATAAATTCCATGAGGAGATGCGGCAGGATGACGGTTCGCAGTACTTTTAAGCCCAAGTTCCGTTAAATCCGCTCCATTCCTGATATTTTCCTGATTTGCACCACAAATTAAAAAGGTATTATCCATAAGAGACATCAAGGAGTCATACATTGCAACATCAATATATTGTCCTTTGCCTGTATTTTTCAGATGATACAATGCTGCTGTGATAGCCAGGGCGCTGTATGTACCCGAAATATAATCGGCGACGCTTAAGGGACTGCGTAAGGGATCCCTGGTTCCGTTCAGCGATGATAAGCCGCTTTCAGCCTGAACAATGATATCATAGGCGGGCTTTGAAGAATTTTTATTATTATGTCCATATCCTGAAACTGATGAATAGATAATGTTTTTTTTAATTTTTATAACTTCATTATAACCCAACCCGAGCTTATTCATTATACCGGGTTTGAAGTTTTCGGTAACGACATCAAAATGAGGGAGCAGTTTTTTAATTAATTCAATACCTTCATGCTTTTTAAATCAATACAAAGACTTTTTTTATTCCTGTTTGTTAAAATAAAAAAACTGCTTTGTCCATTAATTATCGGGCCAACTCTTCGAAGCGGGTCGCCTTTTTCGGGTGGTTCGATTTTTATGACCTCGGCGCCTAGATCCGCCAGGATAGTGGTTGCATAAGAACCGGCTAATACTTGGCAAAAATCGAGAACACGGATTCAGGATATTCGTATTTTTCCTTAAGTGCATTAACAGCAGGTATCCAACGATTTTCCACAAACCATTTTTCTCGGCTATCAAGTTTAACGAATGTACAAATTTATCGCTCCGTCGCTGTGCCACCGCTAAAGCTATGGCGACACGCGGTAAAGCTATGGAGCGTCAGCGACCCGTTTCATGTAATAAATACTAGAGTCTCTATAAGTTTTATGAATTGTTTAATAGAACACAGCCATAAGCCGCTAAAAATTGCGAATTCTTTGGGCATACCGAATTGATAAAAATTTTTGAAAACAATTTAACGATTAGAGGATGATTATCGGGCACTCCGCCGGTAATTACAAGGAAATCTTCAAGAGGAGCCAGCTCGGTGCATCTGCTGATAATTGAGTTATAAATTCCTTTTGCAATATCGGATAATTCAATACCCTTTTTTATCATCCCAATAATTTCTGAAATGGCAAATACCGTACAATAGCTGTTAATCTTAATATCTTTTTTTGATTGTTCTGCCAATTTATTAAATTCGAGAGGAGAAATATCGAGACGAAAAGCAATTTCTTCGATAAACGAACCTGTGCCGGCTGCGCATTTTCTGTTCATTTTGAATTTATCAACATTTCCGGATACGTTTATTTTAATAAATTTTGTATCCTGACCGCCAATGTCAATGACGGAACATTTTTTTTTGTAAATATTAAATACTGATTCGGAAAGTGCTATTATTTCGGAATTGGAAACAAAGAGTTCTTCGACTTCCTCACGGCCGTAACCACAAGTATAAACAGGAAAACTGACGGTATAATTTTCGGAGAACTTCCTGATAATTTTTTTGGCTGATTTTTTGAAATCAAATCCTAGCATTAATTGATGTTTGCATATCAATTATATATTTCATAATTTCATCCTTCATAAAGGAGAGTTTTAGTCTTATTCAGCATTTTTATAAAATATGGATTGGATATCATTTTATCCGTCAATAAATCAATTTTACGAAAAAATAGATTTTCAAATTTTTCATGCAAAATAAAATAATTATCTGCATATTCATTTATAGGTATGTCGTTAAAAGAAATTAAAATATCAATATCGCTATGTTCATCAAACTTATCAGTGCATACAGAGCCAAAAATATATAAAAATTTTACTTTATATTGCCTGCATAAAGTCTTAATATTATCTAAATTTTTTATTATTATTGCATTCATTGTTAAATTGTTTTTCACACATCATACTTCTTATATAACAAACGGGAAAAATTTTCTGTAAAATTAAGCATTTTTTTGGTCTTTATTCATTTAAATGGTTCGGCATTGCTCACCACAAGTTTGGAACTTTGAATTTTGCTATCGCTTCTCATCTACCATAATTTTTGATAACTGTTGAGCAAAAGTTTCTATAGCAATAATAGTTTGTTCTTCACTAAAACATCTCGAATCGTTCAAATCGCCGTTAATTTCAAGATAAGGAACTTTGGTTTTTTCAAATAACCTGGTTTGTAAACCATACCGGTTGTTAGAATTTCTCGGACAAGTTTTTGATTCATGATAAATTATTCCATTAATGGAAACATCGTTTAAAAGCTTTTACAGAATTGTTTCCTTGACGCACTCGGAACGGACAATAAACAGTTTGCAATAAGCAAGTGCAGATGAAATAAATGGCTGCACAGGGTCGAGATCATCAAAGACCCAACTGTTGCAATATGTGGAAGCAACTATGCAGGAATTAAGTCCGGCAAAAAGTTTTGCCATATTGCTTAGTTGAAACCACATTGGCATACCATCCCAATATAATCTGAATTTCTCATTGGGAACGGCGGATATTTTATTACTTATTCGAGCATCCAATTCGGCAATAAGTATTTTATAATAATCTAATGTAAATTGGGTTCCGCGCATAACAACAATAGGTCCCATGTGAATAACACCATCAAAAAAATTGAGCGGGGAAGGACGATTCATCGCTTTCTGAAGAACATTCTTCCATAATACGCAACCTTGGCGTGATAATTCAATTGTTTCTCTGAATTTGTCAATATCAAATTTTTGAGTCGAGACTTTTTCAAGTTCCGGGATAAGGTCTTCAAATTGCGAAGCCACATTATTGATAATACTTTTTGAAAGATTATCAATACAATAGGGGGTATGAATGCCTAAAACAGGCGCTTTGAAATATTTGGCATAAAAGGAGAACCAATCTCCGACTTCTCTGCATTGATTGGTATTGTAAACCAAAATATCCGGTTTGGGGATAGATTTATAACCACTTTTCTGGAGCGGGGTTTCATTGCTCAGAAATGCGCCGATATCACTGGTAAGATAAGAACATATTTCGGGAGAATATCCCTGAGCGACTGTAACGGGTATATATTTATCTGCATTTTTGCCGGCTCCAAGCATTGCGCCGTGGTTTTCGGGAAAATAGACTTCAAAGCCCATAGAATATAAAAGTTCTGCTGGGCCGACGCTTGTGCACCAAGCAATTTTTCTGTTGCCTGTTTCAACGGCTTCTCTAATCCGCGAAAAATAGCTATCCATGCAGATGCGAAGGTCGTTTGCGGATTGTAATCTGATTATTGCACTTTGGGTTTCACTCATATTAGTAATTTTAGATTTTAGATTTATGATGGTTCGACAGTTCGGCAGGCTCACTGCAACGCTTTGCTCACCACATGTTTTAGATTTATGATGTATTTAATAATTATATTGTTATATGCTACTCTTTCCATGTATAGTGCATGCTTTCCTTATCATCAGTGGTTTCTAACGGAATGGTAAATACATATCCGGGTGTTTTTAGCATCTTTAGCACAAATATAAAAATATTTCTAAATACCTGATAATAAATGAAAAATATTTTCAACCCTACTCTTACCAGATGCTTTATACAGGTGTATTTAGCATCCGTTAGGGAATCCATGTAAATGACTATTCCTTTAAGAAATCAGCAATTCTTCCAAACCGGTTTTCTTTTTTCAATGAATGAATTTATTCCTTCATTGGCATCGTTGGTTTCCATTAGCTCTTTAATATACATGTCGGTAAATAATGGAATATACAAATGGAGAAAATGGTTGAATGATGCTCTGGCGGCTTTGACAGCAAATCTTAACGATGAGGCGGACTTTCCAAGGATATGCTTTTTCATCCATGCATCAATTGCGGATTCCATTTCTTCTTTATTTTCAAAAATTTCATTAATTAATCCTGCTTGTTTACCATCCTCTGCCGGGATAATCCTGCCTGTGAGCAGCAATTCATCTGCTTTTGCATTACCGATTTTTAAAGGCAGAATGATGGAAGCCGGGGGTGCAAACACACCAAGCATAATTTCAGGTTGGCCGATTTTGGCTGTCTTCTCGGCAAAAATGAAATTACATACGATAGCCAGTTCTAACCCACCGCCCAGGCATTGTCCTGATATTTTTGCCAAAGTCGGTATATTAAGGTCAATTATTGTATAAAATATTTTATGAAATGTTGTGAGCATTTCTGCCGCTTTATCTTTAGTGTGTTCTGCGACACTGGCGCCATACGAAAAATTACCACCAGCGCCTTCAAAGGTGATTAATTTCAAATCTTTTTGATCTTTAAATGAAGATAACAATGTAATCAGTTCGTTCATCATGATGCCGTCGAGAACGTTGCCTTTTCCATCATCAAGGATTATTCCTGCAACGGAGTTGTCATACAGGTATTCTACTTTAATTTTTTCCATAGTTGTATAAATGCATTTATTCAATAATTAATTTACTCTTAAAAAATTCCTGCCCGGTTAATTCGATAGTGTAAATACCGGCAGGTAAACCATTTCTGTCTATTTCGAGTCTTGTAGCCCTGGTTTCTTCAATCCTCCTTACTATTTTGCCCGTTATATCGGTAATGACTAATCTGAATTTATCGTTTTGAGGATTATTAAACTCTATTATTGTTTTGTCTTTGAAAGGGTTTGGCGATATGCTGAAATGGTGCATTGCCTGATTTTCCCTGATGCCTGAAATATTGGTTTCAATATTCGAAAGCGACATATTGTATATAGTCTTACTGCCTGCAGGACTGCAACCACCCGGTTTGGCAACGCCAATTGCATAATAGTAGGCATCGGTAACATTCAGGTCATTATAGCTGGTAAAGCTGCCTGATGAAGTTGTTATAAAAGTAACTACGCTGTCAGTCAGTCCGGACAGGTCTGACCACGAAAGGCTATCAATGCTTTGTTGCCATTGGATAGCGCCGTTTGCGCCGGTTACGGTTAGTACTACGGTGTCGCCGGGCATTACGGCTGTCGTTTGTGTCTGGGCGATGGAAGCTATTCCTGCTAAGAGGAACATCATAAAGATTAGGTTAGTTTTCATGTGTTTACGATTTAAAATCTTTTATTTATTTTTTCGAATATGTAGTATTTATAAGGGTTACAAGCCATTTTGCATCATTTTTTTAGGTTTTCAGGTTATCAAAAATAGTCATTTCTTTTTATCTGTCAAAGTTATTTTGTAATCATTTTCTTTTTATAGTATGTTTGAATTTTAATACTGCAAAATTCAACTCTATTGTCGTCTCAGTTTCATTCAAACTCAGGTCGTCATCGAAAATTTCGGTGATGATTTCACCGCTTTTACGCATGATGTTCTTCTTTTTCCGTTCATCGGTCACAGTGGACAATTCTTTAATATTTCTTGAAAGATTTTTTATTTTTGCAAACGTTTCAATGATTGCGAGGGTGGTTTGTGTGGCTCTTTGGCTTTTCAATATAGTTGCAAGCATATACAGCCCTTTTTCTGTAAATGCCTTTGGATTTACAGTGGAATGTTTCAGGTTATTGAACCGGTGTAAATTTTCCACCGGTTGATTTTTCGTGTCTTTGGGCAGAACATTTGTTTTTGGATAATTTGCGGTGTAAATTTTCCACCGCAAACCATCAAACTCTTTTTTAGTCAGTTCAAAAATATAACCGCGATTTGATTGATTACCAGATATTTAACAAATTCAATTAAAAAATAATTTGTGAAAATCTGTGTAATCTGTGGCTTAATTTTCTATTTTCCAATTTATATTTAGTTTATAATCAATCATTTAAATACCGTGAACGGTTACCTTTTTTTCAACTTCCTCAAATTTTATAATAGTGTTCATATTATGTTTCAATAATTTAATAAATTCAGGGTATTAAAAATAGCATTTCTTTTTATCTGTCAAAATTATAGTTCGGCTTAGCTCATTTCGACAGGTGCTACAGTGAGCCTGTCGAACTGCTCAATGCATCGCACCACAAGTTTTTTTTCTTTGGCGCAAGTCGGGTTTTATTTCTGAAATTGAGGTGAAATTGCCTTAATCAGTTCATCATTCCATTCATGTCCCTGTGCTAGCATCAGGCGTAATTTGACAAAATCAACTTCCCTGTTATCTTTTGGTCCTTCGTTGAATGCCCTGAAACCGGCTTTGGCTTCGGTCATCATATTTAAAGCGAGCCATTCACGGTTGGTTTCTTTATTTTTATCCCAATGCTCAAGCTTCTTTTTCCTCACTTCCGTGAGAGTTTTATTGATGCAGTTGGGGAAGGTATAAACCAATTTTGTAATAAGCTTGTTTACCGTTTGGTCGAGCAACGACAAGTCAACGACTCCTTTAGAGAGCAATTCCTTGCCATTTTGCAGTTCTTCACCGGTTTTTGGAGCGCCATAGATGATTTTACCGAATTCATCGGTAAATTTATCGGTATTGACCAGCGGATTCGGAATAAATTTTCCGTCAACCTTAAGAGCAGGGGCTATATCGGATATCATTCCGAGGTAATAAGCCTGATGGGCAGTCCATGGTTCACAGAGTGTCAGGGAGTACATAGCACGTTCAATACCGAGGTAAAGGTGAAGAAAATCCGTTGCTCCGCCGACTGCTGCACTTCCATGCTTTGGACCTGCCTGACCGAAGCGGGCAAGGTCTGAAGCGATAGTGTAATCGCATGCCATTCCTATTTCCTGGCCGCCTGCAATACGCATTCCGTTTACCCGGCAAATCACCGGTTTTTCACATATAAATATTGAAGAAACCATGTCGTTGAACAAACGCATATACTGGCTGTATTCCTGGGGATTGCCTGCATAATACTCGGCATATTCCTTAGTATTGCCGCCGGTACAGAAAGCTTTATCTCCGACTGCTGTAAAGACTGCTGCAACAACGCTTCTATCGTTTGAGGCAGTTCTGAAACCAAGTATGACTTCCTTTACTGCACCGGTTGTATAAGAATTGAATTGTTTAGGATTATTGAGGGTTATCCATGCACTATATAACCCGTCAATAGGTTTTCCGTTAACATCCAAACAAGGACGTTTTTCATAAAGAATTTCTTTAAATTCGGTTTTTACAAGATCATGACTAAATAGTTCCATAATTTTTTATTTTTTAAGGTTAATATTAATACTTAAAATTGTGGTATAAACTTTTTTAATTCCGTGACTCTGTACTGTGATTTTTCTTTCTCTAAAATTCCATTTATCAGAACAGTTTTATTTGTTTTATGAGCCTTAACCATTACTTAATATCTGGAAAGTTATAAGAAATTGGGTTAATTGCCTTGTTACCTGTCATTTCGATAATTTGGCATAATTTGTCATCAGCAGAAACAAAATGTAATTCTTTATCCGACAATAACATATAAGTTGCTAATTGTAATGCGTCCAGTGTTCGTAATCCGGAATTATGGAATTTTAAAAATACATTCTCTGCTTCTGATAATGTGATAGTATTCAGTGGTACAGCAGAAATATTTATTAAATAATCGTTGAACCCAGTAAAAGCTATTTGTAAATTCTCTTCAGAAATCTGCTTATTATTGAAACGGCGGTATAAGGCACTTTTAAATTCAATTTTTGTGAGTTCGGAAATCCAAACTGATACATTTTGTTGAGAAAGTAGTTTTATAACAGTTCCAGTACCTTGCTCGTTGTGAAATGCTTTAAATATTGCTGATGTGTCTAAATACAATTTCATACTCTATCTTCTCTTTCTATGTTGATAATGTCGTCAGATATATTGTTTGTAATACCTTTCAAGGCTTCTTGAACCCGTAAAAATGGAAGCTCTGTAGAACTTTTGGCTTGTGTTACTGATTCCTTAGGGTATTTTAACAATTGTATCATTTCGTAAATCATCATAAGTTCGCGACTATTTAAATCAACTAATTGCGAATTTACCAGTTCATACATACGTAAATACATACTATGAGTTATGTCTTGAGATAATAATCTGTTATTTAATGGTTCCATTTTAACTAATTTTTAATTTACCAAATGTACAGTGCGATTTTGATATTTCAAAATTTTCTCTATTTTTCCATTTACTAACCATTGGTTCAGAAATTCAAAATTTTAATAATATTTTATATATAAGCTGTGAATGGTTATAATTAATCCAAGTCGGGTACCAGCACGGAACGTTTCTTGTATTTGTGCTCAAGAGTATTTCTGAACACTTCATTGATTTTCGACATAGGAAAGAGTTCAATAAATGGTTCAATTACTAATTTACCTGATTCAATCAGATTCAGGACTTCGGGGTATAATTCAGGTTTACAGCCCCATGTTCCGATGAGTTTGGCATCAAAAGCCATCAGGTTGCTTAAGCGGACATCGGGCTTATCCATAGTAAAACCGACAATAGATAGTGTAGATGTAAAAGTGATCAGGCTGAAAGCCAATTCCTGACCTGCTTTTGTTCCCGACACTTCAAAAATTTTCCATCCGAAACGTGAAACACCAAGTTCTTTGGCGATTTCTCTGACTTTTTCTTTTATTACTTTAATATCCAGACCCTTCACATTCAGAGTCGCATTAATACCATTCTGTTTAGCCATGCTAAGTTTTTCATCGTCAATATCTATTGCGAGAACAGTAGCCCCTACAGTTTTTGCAATCAGTGCGGCATAAATACCAACACCGCCGACGCCAATAACGATTGCAAAATCTCCCTGCTCGAGTTCGGATTTTTTAATAACCTGGTAAGGGGTAGAAATTGCATCGGCTACAACAGACAATTGCTTTAAGGAATATTTTTCCAGAACTGTTTCAGGAACAGGACATAAAAATCTTGAAGGGACTTTAATATGGGAGGCAAAACCGCCATGAAAATCATTTCCGGGCATCAGTTGCTTCTGACACATATTGCTTCTTCCCTTTTTGCATAATTCACATTCGCCACAAGGAAGAACGGCGGGAATGACAACGTTTTTACCAATCCAGTTTTGTGGTCCTGCGATTACCTTACCGCTTATTTCATGACCAAGGGTAAGAGGCAGTTCTTTTTTTGTTTTGACCCCGAAATACCAAAAGCTGATATCTGTATGACAAACGCCACAACCGGCAATTTCTATCAGAGCTTCGTTTTCGCTTAAATCAGGGACAGGTTCCTCCTTTAGTTGAAAATCGGCTTTCAATTCTGTCATTTGCCAGGAATACATTTTTTCATTCATAGGGATAATTTTTAAAATTGGTTAACTTATCAAGTGCAATAATATAAAAAAGGAGTGATATGATAAAATATTGAAATAATGTTTTTAAACACTATAAATAAAAATTCTATCCAATTTTGTAACCGTTCACGGGGTTAAAAATATATTATTCATGTCGATTTGATTGATTACCAGATATTTAACAAATTCAATTAAAAAATAATTTGTGAAAATCTGTGTAATCTGTGGCTTAATTTTCTATTTTTCAATTTATATT
>JACQWN010000288.1 GCA_016209245.1 Bacteroidia bacterium | reverse complement strand
ATGAAAAAATTAGTTTTAAAACCGGCATTGGCAGCCATATTGCTTTGTCTGTCAGCAATTAGCATTCACGCTGTGGATACTTTGGTAGTAACCAAAATTACGGATCCGGACCCGTTCCTGTATCCGTATAATTACATTGACTCATTATGCCACCCGGCGATGTACGGGACGCTGCAGTGGGCGTTCCGCAAAGCGAACGACTCACCGGGAGCTATAGTTATTGTCTTTAATATTGCAGGAACCGGACCGCATATTATTTTATTAAACACCCAGCTTCCTGTAATATTCAACCAGGTAATTCTTGACGGGACAAGCCAGAACGGTTACCAGTATGGATACCCTCAAATTATTATTGATGGACAAAACAAAATATCATCCTGCTTTTATTTTGCCGGTTATCCCGATGTTGCATTAAAGGGTATTCATATCCGTAATTTTAATGATGTGGGTGTGATGTTTGGAAGCTGCAGCAATTATACTGCCATCGATAATTTTATTACAAATATCGCTAACACCAGTCCGGCATTAGCAGCGATAGGAATTAGAATTTACCAATCGAATGGTGTAATAAAAAGCAATTTTGTTGGAACCAGTATAGATCTTTTATCTGACCAAGGAATAGAGAACTATGGTATTTATATTCAATTCGCTGATAACAATATAGTTGGAGGAACCGGGTTAGATGAAGGCAATACCGTAGCCTATTGTGGGTCAAGGGGTATTCTTATCGGCAATTCAAATTTAGTAAGAATATCAGGTAACAGGATATTCAATAATCCTGTTGGCATACTTTTAGGACCTGGCGCAAATATGGACAAACCGGCGCCTGTAATTACCGGCTTCACCGCCACCACTGTAACCGGCACCTCGCAACCCGGCGATATTATCGAGATTTTCGGCAGCACGGAGGCGGAAAATGCGAATGAATATCTTGCAAGCGTTACGGCAGATGGGGCTGGGAACTGGACGGCGAATGTGACAACAAGCTATGGTTTTGTGGTTGCAACGGCAACGGATGCGCAAAATAATACGTCGGTTTTCAGTTATGCCCAACCGATAACGGTATTACCTGTAACAAAGTTAAGCAGTGAATTCTGCGGCGTTACCGGCGTTGCGCTAGATGCAGTCTTATATGCTGAGACTGTAATAGGTGCAATACAATATGAATTTAATATTATTAATAATGAAATTGGCTTCAATCAGATATATACAAATAATGAACCTATATTGCCATTAGCTGAAATTACCGAATTACAAGAAGGAGGCATCACTTATGAAATACGCGTAAAACCGGTATTTTCAACGATGCCAGGTGTTTATGGAGATATATGTACAATTACTACATTTGATCCGTTTGAAGATCTACACGAATATGAAAACTCAATTATTTTCGACAGATTTGGAAATATTTATACTATACAGGACATAACAATAAATCCTGATAAACCTGGCATACATTCAGTAACCGAAAAAAACTATCATATTGACTTTGATGACCCGAACGGATTATATACTACTGCAATAGTTGACGTAATCGAGCAGGTTTTTGATGATATTTCCTTTCTCATCGATCAGCAAGAATGCGGTACTACGGAAGCTACAATAAATTATTTGTTTCAACCTGTTTCAATACCGAATTCTTTGGGAAGCACCGCCGCTTCATCGTTTTATATTCCTCAACAACAAGCATGTTGCAGTCTGGCGATAGAAAATACTGGTATTATTGAAAGCGAGGTTTGGAAAGCTATCAATACTGGAATAAATGATCCCAACCTTTTTGATGCTATTATAGGTCTTAATCTTGCTGCATATAATTGGAATACTTCTCTTGTTTCTGGTTCAACACAACCAGGCCAAGCCGATCTATATTCTGTTGTACTTCATGAAGTACTCCATACATTGGGTTTTGCCAGTTTGATAACCGGTAATGGAATAAGCATGTTTGCACCTGGTTTTCAGATGTTTTCAAGATATGATTTATTTCTTTTTGATAACAGTTCAAATTCATATCTGTTACAACCGAGCGGATTATATTCCTATTTCCCTGCAAATTCTGCGGTCCTTTATTCAGGTTGCAATAATATCAGGTTTCATGGAAATTTTGCTGTTAACGAACCAATTGCTGATGTTGGAACGGGAATGTTAAGCCATTTTGATGAAAACTGTCTTATCCCACCTTATACTAATAATATGATGTTTCCCGGACTTGATATTCTAAATGGAGAGGAAAGACGGACTATACTTTCCGGTGAAGCAAATGTTTTACTTGACCTGGGTTATGAAATTACTGGACAATTTGGCGATGGAACGATGCCTCATCATAATCTGAATCTTCCTACAGGGGGTCCGGGTGTTATTGGGATAACTGACGGAAATATAGGTTTAAATTCAGCATGCACTCAAGTATATAATATTCAGTTGTGCCCAAATACGCCATGGGATGTTAATTTGAATAATATTATTAATAATGATATTAATACGCAGGGATTCATTGGAATTCAATTATTGGAAGGAAACGGAGTAATATCTCCTGGCCCGGTTTATACGCCAAACCAGCCGGGAATACATACTTTAAGGTATATTCCTGTTGATGCCAACGGAAACAAAGGTAATTATACCTGTATTTATATTAATGCATTACCATGCATTGACAATTGTCTGCATCCTGATACATGTAATTTAACTTGTAACCCTGATTTCGACTGTACAGGTAGTTCATGTGGAAATGCTTTAATTCCGCAAAACTGGATACCATCGCACGGAACACCTGATTGTTATAACTATGCTTTTAACCAACCTAATCCATGGTACCTAAGAATGGCTGCGCATCCATCACAATCGAATCCTAATGGATGGAGCGAAGGGGCGCTAACTCCTGTCAATATAATTCAAGGAAACACATATTTACTGTCATATTACAGAAGAATTGGTAATTTGGCCGGCGGAAATAATAATATTGAGAATTTGTTTGTTAAGTTAATAAGTCAAAACACCTATTATTACCTATGGAATGCCAATTAATGGTTATAATACCCCTAATATCCCGATTAGTACGGGCATCTCACAACTTATTGTTCAAGAACATAATGTGATAGGTACAACCTGGCGGCAGGTTGTTGTATGTTTCACTGCAAACGCAAATTATGATTATTTGTGGTTTTATCCTCAATCATTGACTACCGGTTATTCAGGCGCTATTTTTGTTGACAGGGTTGAATTAATTCCCATACCTTTAAATTTTGCAGGATCTGATCATACGATTCCTTGCGGTAATGTTTCAATCGGACAAGATATATGCACTGTGGATAATCTCCATTTCCAATGGCATATAGCAGGACAAGCCGACATTATTGCTTCGACGAGTGAAACAATGGTAAATGTTGAAACCACCACTGTTTATGAACTTAATATTGTTCCTCAGAATGCAAATCCAAATACGATAGTATTTCCCGCCCAACCAAATAATTGTAATTTAACCGATCAGGCTACGGTAATTGTCACAGGCGGTATCACTCTGACTCCTTTTACAACTGACGGATGTGAAGCATGTGATGCTTCAGCCCAGGTTATCCCTGCCGGAGGTACACCGCCGTTATAGCAGTTCTTACCCACCCAACATGCCTTAATTCTTCCGACGGCGCCATTGATATTACCGTTACTGGCGGCACACCTCCTTATACTTATGTATGGACGACCATTGGAGGATCCGGATTAACACCCGGCACCCAGGACCAGACCGGACTGACAGCCGGCTTATACCAAGTTATAGTTACCGACGCCAATGGCTGTGAAGTTAAAGAAGAATATGTGCTTATAGGCCAGAATTCCGCGCCTATCGCCGCATTTGATATTGAAGAAGATTGCTTATACGCAAGTCAAACTATTCATTTTATTGACCAATCAACTGTAACAGGGTTGCCAATCTATTCATGGAATTTTGGAGACGGCAGTTTTGATTTTAGTCAAAATCCTGCTCATCCTTATACTTATGATGGATTTTATTGCATACAACTAACTGTAACCAATATTTGCGGCACGGCAACAGAATCAAAACCTATTTATGTAATGCCCAGCGACTGCTCCTGCGACCCTTCAATTACATATTATTACACCGACGGCGATTTAATTTCTTCTTATTGCACTATTCCGAATAATTCAAATATTCGCGGCACAGTAACTATCATGCCGAATGTTACCGTCAATATTCCTAATAATGCTACAATCAGATTTGCAGCCAATGCAAAATTAATTGTAATGCCTAATGCAACCTTGAATATAGGAACAGGGGCAATATTAACCTCTTTGGCAGGTTGTAACGAAATGTGGCAGGGAATCGAAGTCTGGTCAAACAAACTTAACAGGGGTAATGTATTTATCAGTACTGCCGCAACTAGTCTTACACAAGGCGCTACAATCAGCAATGCTCATATTGGTGTACTGCTCGGGTCAAGAAATCTTGAGAAAATTTGTAACACCGGAGCTAATCAATATGCTAATAATGCACAAACAGGAAGAATTATTGCCAGGTATGTAAAGTTCCACAATGACGGAACTGGTATTTATTTCACAACTCCAATTTATACAAATGCAAATTACTGCTCTATAAGAGATTGCGAATTCCGAACCAATGGAATCCTTTTTGATCCCATGTACGATATTGATAACAACCCCCATTATACGGCAGGTCAGAATAATGACCATAACCCGTTTATTGAAATGGCGAACCGCAGAGGCGTAGGTAATCACGGCATCAGAATGGAAAAAGCAAATGATATCGTCTTTGGAAATAACTGGTTCTGGTATCTCGATGCAGGAATGGAATCGTTCGATAACAGGTATACTGTTGAAGGTAGCCATTTTAATTTTTGCAAGTACGGTATAAGAATAAATAACACTAATATATTTATTAATACGCCACATAATATTAACAGCAATTATTTCGATAATATACCAGGTTATGCCGGAGATTTTGGTTATGCAATTTGTGTCGTATCAAGCAGGAATGATAATATTTTAAGAAACGTATTCGGAACATATAGTAGTGTAAATAACATTAATTCTAATGGTATTCTCCTTTCTAATAGCGGTGGCTTTAATATCAAGGACAATGAGTTTTGGTATTTCAAAAAAGGAATTTCAGTTTATAATTCAGGAAAAGGCGGCGGTTTTATAGGACCTGCTTCAACTGGAAATAAATTTAAAAGGTGCAATGAAAGTATTTTCACATCAGGGACAAACCTGTGGCTTAAAATAAGGTGTAATGAGTTCACAAATGATGATCCCTCTTACTATAGCGGAAATACCTGGTCTAATTGGGGGGCATTAGCGAATCAGGGCAGTTTTCCTCCTCTATCTACAGTTTATCCTGACCGCTGGCCAGCAGGAAATAGGTTTTTATCTCCGAACGATAAAGAAATTTCAACATTAAGTGGAGTTGGTACAACTTATCATTATGTGCATCATGCTTCACCATTTTATACTATACCATGGCCAATAAATGTAATTCTTGATCCGACAACCTATCCTATGGGTTCAACATCGTGTTATACAGAAGCCAAAATCGGCACTGATATTAATGGTCTTACATATCAGAAAGACAGTCTCGATAATATCGTTGCAGAGCTTAAATACCAGCTTTTAATCGTAACAAGTAATCTTGATAAAGGAAATACTTCGGGATTATTATCGGCAATAAACAGTAATCTTGCGCAAGGTAAGTTAAAAAACATGCTGGTGAACCATTCGCCGTTATCAAATACTGTGATAAGCGAATTAATGGCTTCTGACGGCAGGCTTTCACCGGGCAACTACAAAAACGTAATGGAAAAGAACCTGCCGGTAAATCGTGAAATCGAACCCTTATTCCTTGAAGACCTTCAAGGGTTACCGCCTGGCATTGCAATGCAACTTCAGGCGCTTAACGGTAATAATCCATCGGTCGTTACCACGGCTTCCATAATACGGCAAATTGACAGGGCTGATATGATGCGCAACCAGGTTCTTTCTGCATTATAT
>JACQWN010000287.1 GCA_016209245.1 Bacteroidia bacterium | reverse complement strand
ATCCCCTGATGAAAGGAGTATTCTCGCCGTCGAACTCATAAAAGGAAAGTAATTCTCTGACTTCCATTTCAACAAGCTCGAGCATTTCTTCGTCATTGACTACATCAACCTTGTTAAGGAAAACAACGATTTTCGGCACATTAACCTGACGGGCAAGCAGAATATGTTCGCGTGTCTGAGGCATTGGACCGTCGTCGGCTGCAACAACCAGAATCGCTCCGTCCATCTGGGCAGCGCCGGTAACCATATTTTTAATATAATCGGCATGACCGGGACAGTCAACATGGGCATAATGCCGCTTGCTGGTTTGATATTCGACATGCGCAGTATTAATCGTAATACCTCTTTCTTTTTCTTCCGGTGCATTATCAATAGCATCGAATTCTTTTGCTTCTGCAAGACCTTTTTGGGCAAGAATCTTTGTAATAGCAGATGTCAAAGTAGTCTTTCCATGGTCAACATGTCCTATTGTTCCAATATTAACATGTGGTTTTGTTCTTTCAAATTTTTCTTTAGCCATGATGTTTATACAATTTAAATGTTAGAAAATAATTTTCGATAAAAAATTGAGCCAACGATGGGAATTGAACCCATGACCTCTTCCTTACCAAGGAAACGCTCTACCAACTGAGCTACATCGGCCAAATCGGAGCGGGAGACGGGACTCGAACCCGCGACATTCAGCTTGGAGGGCTGAAGCTCTACCAACTGAGCTACTCCCGCCTCAAAAATGTGGGGGGAGCAGGATTCGAACCTACGAAGGCATCAGCCAACAGATTTACAGTCTGCCCCATTTGGCCACTTTGGTATCCCCCCTGATTTAGTAAAGAGCCGATGGACGGACTCGAACCGCCGACCGGCTGATTACAAATCAGCTGCTCTACCAACTGAGCTACATCGGCATTCAACATACCAAAGAACAAAATTCTTTATATATATAATACTTTCCAAAAATGAGGGTGCAAATGTATACAATATTTTGATTATTTGCTAAAAAAAATTTTTTTTATTACTTTTTTTAAAAAAAATGAAAAGTCCGTTAAAAATTAACGGGCTTTTCATTTTGAATTCTTACATTCCTCTTAATTTTTCCTTATGCTTCTTCAGTTGTCTTCTTAATGCTTCTATAGCTGTGTCGGTAGCAGCTTCAAATGACTTTGATTGTTTTTTGGCAAATAAATCATTACCACCAGGTATAGCCAGCCTAATCTCAGTAATTTTGTTTTCCATCTTCTGATTTTTATCTAATCTCAGAAAAACTTCAGCACCAATAATATCTTCATATACCCGGCTCAATTTATTGACTTTAGTTTCAATAAAATCTTCAAGCCTCTTATCAGCATCGAAGCGGATTGATTTAATTTTTAAATACATAACTTACCTCCTGTTTTTTAAGCCCTGGGATGAGCCTGATTATAAATTTTTTTTAATTTTTCAAAAGTATTGTGTGTATAAACCTGTGTTGCGGCTAAATTTGCATGCCCCAGCAATTCTTTGATTGCATTCAGATCGGCTCCGTTATTCAGCATGTGGGTAGCAAAAGTGTGTCTTAATATATGCGGACTCTTTTTCTCAATAGTCGTTACATATGATAAATAATTATGCACTATTCTATAAACTAATTTATCGTACATCCGTTGTCCCTTCCCTGTTATGAAAAAATATTTGGAATCGCCTGTAATTTTATTCCGTTCCTCTATATAATTTTTGACAGATTGTTGAAGATGAGGAGTAATTGGAATAATTCTTTCTTTGTTCCGTTTGCCAAAAACTTTAATTGTGCTATTATAAATATCTATATTGTTGTCGTAAAGGTTAATTAATTCACTTCTCCTGATTCCTGTACAATAAAGCATCTCGACAATAAGCTTATCGCGGAAAGAACAAAATCCGGAGCCAAAGTCCACATCATCGAGCAAGGTATTCATCTCCTGCTCACCAACAAAAAAAGGAAGCCGTTTTTTTGTTTTTGGAATTTGTACCTTATCTAATGGATTTTTTGAAATATTACCCTCACGAAGTAAAAATTTGTAAAATTTCTTAAGGGTGCTTATTTTACGGTTTACTGAACGTGTTGAAATATTATTATTGATAAGCTCAATGACCCAATCCCTGATATGCCGGTGATTAATGATTCCGGGCTGGAATGTGCCGTTTAAATTATTGCAATAATTCCGGAATTGTTCAATGTCGGTTCTATATGATTCAATAGTGTGAGGAGAATATCGTTTTTCGTATAGTAAATAATTAAGAAAAGAGTTGATAAACATAAAAAATAAAGTACAATTTCACTATAAATATACGAAATATTTTTGAAATTGTTATAAATATTATGTTAAAAAAATAAAATTATTGGTTTTCCTGTTGTTGTAATTTGCTAAGATAAATTGCTTTTGAGCGGACTTCCCTCCGTTTAACCGAAGGTTTCCTGAAATGTTGCCTTTGCCGTAATTCTTTAATAACACCGGTTTTCTCAAATTTTCTCTTGAATTTTTTTAATGCTCTATCAATATTTTCGCCCTCTTTAATAGGAATAATAATCATATAAATCTCCTTTTTTTAAAAATAAACTGCAAAGGTATTAATATTGATTAATATAACAAACAAATTTTTATTAATAATACGAATTATATTATTTCTGCATTAACCGGAGTTTGCTCGGCGATTTCAAGCTCACTTCCGGTCGTTGTTACTACTTTATCAGGTAATTCGATAATTGCATGATAATAACCCCGGTTTTCGGAAATTACGATTTTATCGGGAATAGTCTGTATTTCCGTTTTGATTCTAACATTATACAGGTTTGGTATGTTGTCGAAATTGAGCACAACTTTATGCACAGGTTTTACTTTTGCAATTTCATTGGCCGGAATTTTTATCACGATAATTATTTTGTCGTTTCGCCGTTCGATTAATGCAGTTGTTTTTATGATGTATTCGTATTCAAAAAAATACGTTCCGGCAAGTATCCCTGCAATAATAAAAAATACCAGCGTTATTCCTGTCCGGATAATGCGTGGAGGAACCTGTCCGATGATGTTTCTTACCTTTTCGCTTCGTAGTTCTATATTTTCCATTCTAATTTCCAAGTTCGAGTTGATTTTTTACAAGTTCGAAATAGGCGCCTTTGGTTTTGATCAGTTCCTGATGATTACCAATTTCCACTATTTTACCATCGTCTAAAACTACTATCTGGTCGGCATTTTTGACTGTGCTTAACCGATGCGCTACTACGACAACTGTTTTACCCGTATAAAACTCCTGCAGGTTCTCGACTATGGCTTTTTCGTTGTTTGCATCCAGCGCATTGGTGGCTTCGTCAAAAAACAGGAAATCGGAGTTTTTATAAACCGCCCTTGCAATTAAAACTCTTTGTTTTTGCCCCTGGCTCAGGTTTTGCCCTTCGTTGCCGATGACCGTGTTGTATTTTAACGGCAAGCTCATTACAAACTCATGGATGTTTGCAATTTTGGCGGAATATGCCAGTCGTTCTCTGTCAATTTCATTGTCGCCGGCTGCAATGTTCTGCGCTATAGATTCCGAAAAGATAAAACCGTCCTGCATTACGGCGCCGCATTGATTACGCCACCAGGTTGTGTTGAATTTTTGCAAATCGTTATTGCCGATGGTTATTGTTCCTTGAACCGGTTTATAATATTGCAGCAGTAACTTTATGAGTGTGGTCTTTCCGCTGCCGCTGGCGCCTACAATGGCTGTAACTTTACCTTTGGCGATTGTCAGGTTTATATTGTTCAGCACTTTCTTAGAATGAGGACCTTCGTATTGAAACATGAGGTTGTCAACACGAATGTTTTTATCGGAAAGCGGTTGAGCCGGGAGTTCTTTTTGAGCGTTTTCATCGTCTTTGCGGTGAATTTCGTTTATGCGCTCCAGACTGATCTTCGTATCCTGCAGATCATGGATCAGATTTACCGTTTGCTCTATCGGCATGGTTAACTGCCCGATGATATATTGTGTAGCGAGCATCATACCCAGTGTCATTTCGTTATTTATTACCGCCAGCGCTGCCACAATGGTGATGATGATGTTCTTTGTTTCGTTGATAAAAATGTTGCCTGCTTCCTGTTTCTGTTCCAGGCTCAGCGCCGAGATATTTATCCTGAATATATCGGCTTGTACGTCTTCCCATTCCCACCGTTTGCGTTTTTCGCAATTCTGCAGTTTTATTTCCTGCATGCCTTGGATTAACTGGTAGGTCTTGCTTTGGTTTCTTGCACGCGCTTCAAAATACTTGTAATCGAGCTGTCTTCGTTTTTTCAGGAAAATAAATATCCACAGCGTATAAATGAGGCTGCCCACGAAAAAAATCAAAAATATCTTAAAGCTGTAAATCCACAGAACAGCTCCGAAAACAATGAGCATAAAAATAGAAAAAACGGTTCCAAGGGTTTTTGCCGTCAGGAAGTTTTCAACTCTTTGATGGTCGTCAATGCGCTGGAGTATATCGCCGGTGAGTTTGGTGTCGAAATAGCTCATGGGCAGCTTCATGAGCTTTATAAAAAAATCGGAAATGAGCGAAATATTTATCCTGACGCTTATATGCAGCAGTATCCATCGCCTGATGAAGTCAACCGTCATGCGGCTGATGATGAGCGTCATCTGGGCAAGCAGGATAAGGTATATAAACTCGATGTTCTTATTACTTATACCCGTATCAACGATGGCCTGTGTCAGGAACGGCAAGATAAGCTGAAACACGCTGCCTAACAATAGTCCGAGTATCAACTGCCCAAAAAACCTCTTGTATCGCAGGAAATAGGAGAACAAGAATTTCAGGCTTTTGCGGTCGGTCTTTTCGCCTTCCTGCTTATAGAATTCCTGCGTAGGTTCTAACAGGAGAACTACTCCTTTGTCCTCGCCCTGCGATTTTGTGCTTAGCCAGTGGGCTTTGAACTCTTCTTCGGTGTATGTTACAAGTCCGCAGGCGGGATCGGCAACGTAAATTTTTGCCTGTTTTCTAAAAAAACTTTTTGATTTTATTTTATAAACGACAACGAAATGTTCCTGATCCCAGTGGACGATGCAGGGCAGCAGCGCTTCTTTTTCAAGTTTTTCAAAGTTTAGTCGTCCGCCAACAGTTTTAAAGCCGAGGTGTTCGGCGGTTTCGCTGATTGAGAGAAGGGAAACGCCGTCTTTTGAGGTATAACATAAATTTCGTAAATTATCGAGTGTAAATTTTTTTCCGTAATGTTTGGCGAGCATTTTGATGCAGACAGGACCACAGTCCATTGAATCAGGTTGTCTAAAAAAAGGAAACATTATTTTAAATCTTTTTCAATTTGCCTGTCAATTCGTTTCATACTCAATTCAATTCCTTTAGCGAAATTATAAAAAAAGTTGATAAAAAAGCATGGTGTATCTATTTTTTCGAGATACACCTGATTAAAGTTAGAATCCTCAATAACAGATTTAGTTATAGAGCTTAAAAATGGATTAATATAACCAATCGTAATACATCCAGCACCTTTAAGTAAAACCCTCTGAATGTATATGCCTTCTATTGATGGGTTAACATAATAATAACCTTGTACGGTTAGCTCACGACCAGTTACAATTATATAAGCACCAATTGTGTTTTTTTCTTTGTAAGTATAATTGACATTGAGTGAACCTTTATATGAGTAATTAATTCTATTGTCATTAGAATTATTAAACCATTCACGATATAAATTCACAGTCGGTTTAATACTAAATATTTCCTTATAAAAATAATTAAATGAAAAATCTGCCCCAATTGTTGTTTTACCATCTATGTTTTCAATTTTTCTGATACTAATATTTTGATTGTCAACTTTGCGGATAGATGCTATCATATTATATAAATAAGAATAGTACAATGCAGATGAAAGAGAAAATGCTTTTTTTCTTATTGTATGTGACATTTCAACTTTATGTTGGTTAGTTGGTTTTAGTTCTGAATTACCCTGTATTGCATTATATGAATCTGTATATATCAAATTTGGCATAAGTTGCCATGCAGAAGGATAAAAAGCAGTTTTTCTATATCCTAAACGTAATGAATTATTATTATTTAATTGTGTAAACGCTATGATTGAAGGGAGTATTTGTGTTTGATTGTTTAATCTATTGTTGTTTAAATCGGAGATGTAATTTTCAACTTTAGAGCCGCACCTAATATCAATTTTTTTAATTTTAATAAACATGTCTAAGTAGTAATGCCATTTCAAATTTTTTAATACTTCAGTACTAGTGATAATATTCGTTAATAGAGAGTAAGAAAACTTTTGATAATACATTAACATACCAGTAGAGATTCTGAAAAATTCACTAATTGGATGGAGATAATCTATTTTGACATTGTTTGCAATTTTTTCACCTGTTTCATTGGTTTCTCTGTCATTATATTGTGTTAAATCAGTTATTGATGAGCGAATAGTATCATTATAAATACTTAAATATTCCGCTTTCATAAAATGAAAATTATTATTTATTGTGAGTTCCTGTTCTTCTTTTGCAAAACTCTTTTTGAAATAAAAATTTCCATTATTAACATTATAAAAAGTTTTTGATATATTTAAAGAATTTGTATAAATCGAATCAAGACCTAAACTTGAGTTCTCTAATTTGTTATTGAATTTAGAACTTAACAGGTTGGTTTCAAAAAAGAAATTAATAAAGTTTTTATCGTTAACATAATAATCAATTGAACCTTGTATTAAATTTGTTATTTCATTCCTATTATTACTTGTGTATTTTGAATTATATTTATAAGTAAGACTATCTGCAATTTTTGTATTTCTATTTAAAATAGTTTCAATAGGAATACTTTTGTAACTAGGGTAATAATTTACAGAGAACCGAGCTTTTTGTATTCCATACTGATATATAAATACAGGCTCTACAGATTTTGTCATAGCTCTGTAAGTAATATCAAATTCTCCACTACTACCTTTAGTAGGGGTATTTTTTAGTACAATATTAATTACACCATCCACATCATTTTCATATTCTGATGTGGGATTGTATATAAGTTCAACTTTTTCAATATCTTTTGGATTAATAGAAAGCAAGTTTATAGTACCACCTCTATTAACACCATTGATAAGTATTAATGATGAATTTTTGCCCTTTATACTGATAGATTTATTTATATCTGATACACTTAAATCAGGAATTTTTTTCATTACATCCAAAGAAGTTACTGCTTTAACTAAATCTGAACTATCTACTCTATAAATAAACCTATCTACAAGACTTTTGCTTTTTTGTGCCGCATTAATTTGAATTTCCCGAATTTGATTAAATTTAGCTTGCAATTGAATTATTCCTAATTCTGTTTTTTTATTTTTAATTTCAATTTTTATTCTTTTTTCATTATAACCAATATAATTTAACACGCATAAATAAATCCCTTTTTTATTTACCTCTAATTGAAAAATACCTAATGAATCAGATATTGTACCGGCAAGCAAAGTAGAATCAGTAATGTTTAAAATTCTGACGGTACAAAAAGGAAGAGGATTGTTAGAAGAACTATCAGTTATTTTTCCTGATATTAGGTTTTTTTGAGAATACACAGAAATAGGTACTTGTATTAAAAGAAAAATAATAAAAAACTTTGAAAAAACTGAGAAATTAGTTATTTTTTTAGTACATTTTTTACCGTGGTTCATTTTATTGAAACTATAATTATTTGCTATAAACCACTAAAAAAACACGAAAACCTGTGAAAGGATTTGGTTCAGAATAATCTTGGCTTTTATCAGGTGCAGAATCATTTATTGAATGCAGCCAGCTACCACCTTTAGATTTCCCCTTTGTAATAAGCATTTCTGAAACATTACCAATAATATGAGAACAACCATTCATTGTTTTATATTTTGAAATCACATTATCTGGAGATGTTTTTGTAATACAATTGTTACTCTCACAAAGTTTGACATTCGGCTTAAAATATAGACTATCATTATTAACTAAATATGTTGGCCAATTCCTATTTTTTTCTAATTGACAGGCTTCTAACCACTCTTTTTCAGTAGGTAGTTTGAAACGTATTTTTTTTGAATTACTTTCCCCATTCATGTATTTTGAAGTAAGCCATTGGCAATATTTAACAGCACTTTCGTAAGATATATTTACAATAGGGTAATTTTGATATGCCATGTGCCAATGATACATATTACAAAATGGTTCAGAGTAATAAAAAGATTTTAATTTAAGCCATTTAAGTGAATCAATTAATAAATCTTTATTGTTTTTATTTTCTTTTAAAAACAACTGATATTCAAAATTTGATGTTTCAAACTTAGAAACATATAAAGTATCATTAAGCTTGCTGTACTTTTCATTAATTAATTTATTAAAATTCTGTGCATGTATATAAAAGCTAAAAATACTTATTATAAAAATTTCTATAGTAAATTTCATAAAAATTAACTCGATTTATTAATGAATAGAATATTCGTGACTTCTCAATACTTGCAGGTAAATTATGTTCAGATTAATATTATTATAAAAATCAGAAATTACTTGAGTGTGTAACAATTCGGAGGAATAATTGTTATCATAATGAAAAATGCTGACAGGTTTTTCAGACTCTGTAAGGATGAGGGAAATCTAACCTGTCTGAGTGCGAATCACCTGACAGCGTTAATAATTTTGAAAAAAATAAATACAACAATATCCCTTTTCCTCTTTTTTGTTACATACTCAAATTACTTTTACCTGCAGATAGGAGAAGTTACAAATATAAATATTACAATTCAATTACATAGACATAGGCATAGTAATTGATTTGTTTATTTTTATTAAAGTTTGATTACTTTGCGCAAAATGTACTTTCTGCTGAACAACCAGCAGGACATCCATTTTTACAGTCAATTTTACAGCCGCCAATACAAATTCCTGTTGCTTTTTCCACAACATTAGAGGGAATATTTGTATTAAATAAAGATTTTGAATTTACTCCACCGGTAATCTTCTTTAATTCGGCTATTGAAATCTTCTCATTTTGATTTTTCATAATTAATAAAGTATTAAATTATTTAATATTACTTAGGACCACCACCATTTGGACTACCTGCCGAACAAGCAATATAACATCCTATTTTACACATTATAACACATGAAAACAGGCAAATATCTTTTGTTTGCTGGCTGTTTTCTACAAAATTAAAACAACCTTTCGTTGTTGTAGTTCCTCCGCAAATTTTGCGCAGTTCTTCTTTACTGATTTTTTCCTTTTTCATTTTCTCATAATTTAAATTGTTACTTAATTATTTAGTAGGTATTGGATCTGCACACGAGGATAAACAACCTACATTGCAACTTTCTTTACAGCCTGCCTGGCATCCAAATAAGCACCAAGCAGCTGCTCGTGCTTGATTATCATTTTTAAAATCAAAGAAACTAGAAGAATTTAATCCTCCTTTAATTTTTATCAATTCATCTTTACTGATTTTTTCCTTTTTCATAATTTTAAGTATTAAATTTATAAATAAAAAACTCTTTTTGGTTCATTAGCTTTAAAACAGCGAGGATCTGGAAAATCCCATTTATCATTACCATACGCATATAATATTTGCTTCCAACATACACCAGGAAAAGTACGACAACTTTTAAATTCAGCACAATCATGACATGCACTTTCTGGGCTAATTGTATCTTGTTTTAAATTATATATATTTTGTGCTTGCTCTGAATTCCAAACATCAAGTATTGAATCTTTCATTAAATCGCCAATAATAAATTTAGGATGCCAATATAACTCTTCACAAATTGTTACTTTTCCATCAGGTAAAATATAGAAATTTTCAATATTACCTGTACAACTCACTCGTTTTCTAAATTTTTCTTCTTTTTCTTTTAAATCAGAGAAAAAATTACTTTTATCTGAATAACCTCCCATATAAATATTGATTCCTTGATTGTTTTTTGCTTTTATATTTTATATGTATGTTTTGATAGTTATCATTTCTTCAAGTTGCGGTTTATTATTAAGATATTCGACTTCTGTTTTATACAGTGAATACCCCGCCGCAGTTAGGCTAATTCTTTTTATATGTTTGAATTGCAATAAGAATTCTACCAAATTCTTTATTGTATTCAGGCTAGAGTTATATTTTGTAATAACTGTGTTTGTATAAAAAGATATTTCATGTTTTTCAAGTAATTGTAAAGTATTTATAATACTATTTTTGTAACTAACATCTTTTTTTACATTTTGAGCTAATTCAATTTCATTAATAGAATCAATTGATATTTGAACTCCCTTTACTTTTAATTCTTTTAATTTTAATATTTGTTTTTCTGTTATTGGAATTTTTGTTGATATAAAAGGGTCAAAACAGTTTTCATAAAATAACTTCAACAATTCATACCAGTTTTCATAAAGGAATAACTCGCCACCATTAATATCAAAATTACGCATTCCTAATTGCTTGGCCTCAATAATAAGCTCTTTTAATCTAGAAAATGGTATTTTGCAGGGCATAGTTTTATTTCTATCAGCATAACAGTAAATACAATCTGTTACACATTGATTATTGATCATTAAAATAGCATCAATCGGTTTGTTAAGTCTTATTTCATTATAGTTTTGATACTCATAATTTATTTTGTAATCATTAAAGTTAAAATTTCGCTGATTAAACTTTGATTGAAAAGGAATCAATATATTTTTAGGAAAGCAGAATAAAAAATCGTTAAAAAATATTTTAAGCTCATCTTTATTTAGGATGAATTTATCTATGATCTCAGTAATCTCATTTTTGGATAAATCAAATAGGTCAGAACATGTGTTTACAATTTCACCATAAGAATTAATCCCATCAAAATAAGATAAAAGAATAGCATGTATAGGGTGTATAAAGTTTAAAAAACTATCAGTAATATCAACCTCAACTAAGTCGCTATAAAATTTTCCTTTTTCATTTGTTATAATTATTCTTGTAACATCATTTTTTAAAATATATGCAGGGTTAAAAATATATATATTATTTGGATTCATTTAAAATTTTAAAGTTACATACTAAGTATGCGTTAATAAAAAAAGAAGACTCTAAATTGTACTGTTCAAAGTCGGGCAAACATAAAAACAAATTTTCTTTATTTGGCCCCCCCCCTCGTATGTTTCACAGCATATAATGAAACTTTTTTGTATAATTCATCGTATAAAAGCATTTTTAGCTCAGGAATATGCAAAATATTTATTCTTATACAGTGTAAAATTTTATGAACAACAACGAAATGTTCCTGTTTCCAGTGGACGATGCAGGGTAAAAGGGCTTCTTTTTCAACTTTTTCAAAGTTCAGCCGTCCTCCAACGGTTTTAAAGCCGAGGTGTTCGGCGGTTTCGCTGATAGACAGGAGGGACACGCCGTCTTTTGAGGTATAACAAAGGTTTCTTAAAGTATCTATTGAATAATCCTTTCCATAATACTTTGCTACCATTTTAAGACAGGTGGCGCCGCAGTCCATGGCGTCGGGTTGGGTTTCAGATGGGAACTTTCGTGACATTGACAAGTTCATTTATTACTCAACTGACGGTTTTATATTTCCTGAGTCTTTATCTTCATTTTGAATAACACGTTCCACATCAGAAATATTCTTACCTTTTGTAAAGCTATATGTTATAGAAAATGATAATAAACGCCCACTATCTAATATATCGCCAGTAAGCGAAGAATTAATTATAGCATTATTTACAGTATTATTCGAAAAGTGATATGATTTTTCAATTGGATAGCCTAATGAAACCCCAATGGTTAGATTCTTAATTTTATATTGCAACTGAATTATTGAATAATTTGCATCTGTATAGATTTTTTGCCCTGCCAGTGTTTTTGCCGGGTTAAGGTATCCAATTTTTGATTTCCAATTTTTATAATCGAAATCCAGAAATACGGCCCACTTGTTTCCAATTAATGAGTTAGAAGGATATCCTATTATTTTATTTTCAGTCAAATATAGTTCGAAAATGGTGTAAATAGAAACCCAATTTTTTTTAAAAGGACGAATAATAAAATTTGCAAAGTATTTATACTCTTTTTCCCATTCCTGATTCTTTGCAGTTTGCAGGATAATATTATCATTATAAGCATAATAATATAATATTATATCTTTAGAGTAATTATATGAAATTCCAGATGATAATTGAATAACAGATTTATAGAATGAATACGTGATTCCATAATTAGAATTATTATAGGATTTTAATTCCGGATTACCTGCCGAATATAATCTTCTGTCAATGTACAACATATTTGGATTTAACATTGAGTATGACGGGTCTTGAGGTATTATGGTATAATTGGCATCTAGGTTAGAAAATTTGCTTAACGGGTAATTTAATCTAAGAATTGGTCTCGCTGACATAAAAGTGTATTCATTTTGCAATATTTCTTCCGAAAATACATTTCTTAGAAGGCCTATTCCGGCCGAGTATGTTAATTTTTTAAAACTACCACTTAGTTCAGAGTAAGCATATAGATTACTTATCTGTGATTCGGTAAAAATTTCTAATGAGTAATTACCTGAATTAAGATAAGTTGCATAAGAATGTAAATATTTAATGCCTGTTGTCAGAAGAAAATGACTGAACTGCCTAGAATAACATAGTTCAGATATTATTGAGTATTTATACCCATTTGCCGAAGTATTATTTATAACGACCGTATCTGTACTTGTATCAATAATTCTATTATCAAAACCCGAATTAAAGAAATTACCTACAATATTGGTAATGAATTGTTGTTTGTTTTTTAATTCTTTTGACCAATAAATATCAATGGATGAAATGTTATCATAATAGTTATTTTTTTCTGTACTTCGATATACTTCATTTTTATCATTTATTGCCAATTCAACGTCTTGATTTTGCTCATAAAAACTTTTCCTCAAATTTGGTTTGATATTAATATTGAATACATAATTCTTCTCTTTAAATGTATATAACGCTATGTTAATGTCATGAATAGCATAGCCGAATGGACTATTATTTAATCCGATTTTATTCAAAGTATAGAGTGTATCGTTAATTCTATAACTTAACTGTTCATTAACTGACCTTGTTTTATAATTTCGATAGCTAAAAAAATAGGTGAGTTTTAATTGCAGATTGTTCTTATTATACTTAAAAGCTAAAAAATCATCGCTGAATCCTGTAAATACTGCCTGGTTTATATCGGCGCTTATATCAAAACCCTCTATTGCTTTTCTTGTTATTATATTTATTACACAATCTGAGTTTTCGTCCGAAAAACGCACCGGAGGGATACGGTAATGTTCAATTCTTACAACTTCATCCGGTAGTATAGCCATCAAATCATGTTCAGTAGCGTTAATGCCGTTTAGCAGTATTTTTACCCTGCCATTTGACATACTGGAAATATTTTTATTAAGTTCATTTACAATAAGCCCTGGCACAATAGATACTAAATTTAAAGCAGATGTAGATTTTTCAATACTATTTTTTGTAACAACATAAGTGGTTTTTCGTGCATCGTGCGTAATGGCTGAGCTTTTTATTTCTACTTCGGCTAAATCTATTGATTTTGGCTTTAATGTAAAATTAAGCACGGTATCGTTCCCCGCAAAATCTAAAGTATCAATAATAGTAACAAATGAAATGCCTGATACACATATTAAATATTCGCTTTGGTTTACCTGTTGTAACAGGTATTTACCATATAGGTCAGATATTGTTCCTGTAATTATTTTGCTTGAATCATTTATATCGGACAGATAGACAGAACAAAACGTAAGCCACTCTCCGTTTTCATCTGATAATGTGCCCGATATGCTATTTTGTGCATACATTGGGTTTATAGCGCAAACAATGCAAAATAAATATATAATACATTTAGCAAACAATTTCTTGATTGGCTGTCTCATGGTTAAAACTGTGCAATATGAAATCTTCTTTTGTCATTTTTATTCTCTTTAAAAAACAAACTGGTTTTCTCTCAAGCAGATCTTGCGAGCATATACCTGGACACGAAGGAAATAAGTTACAACATGAACACATTGGGGGAATATCTATTGTTATTCTTTCTGCCAATTTTGTTAAATTCAATTCTACTGTTCCATTATTTATAAGAATTCCCACACTATTTTTTTTTGTTAAATCTCTTGCTGCGCACTTATAAATATTTCCATCATAATTTATAATTATTTGATTGTAATTATCTGAATTGCAAATATGCGATTTTCTTTTTAAAATTGTATTAGTTTTAACAATAAATCCATTGTTTCTGATATATTCACACGCTGCCTGAAGATAATTTCTATTAATTGCTTCTTCATCAACTTGAAAAATCTTCATTAAATAAAACTCAGTTTTTGATTTATCTAAAAAAGCTAATTCGTCAATTAAGTCATTTAATTGCAGCAATACCTTATCATTGTAATTTATTCGTATAACTAATCTGTATTTAGTTAAATTTTTACGGATTGCGTGCAATGATTTAATAATTGTATTATATGAGCCATATTTATTAGATTTATAATGCCTTATTGAGTTATGTAAATCTTTATTACCGTCTAATGTAATTTGAAATGACGTTTGTATATTTCTAATTGTATTTAGAAATTCTTCGGTTATAACTGTTCCGTTTGTTGTAAAAGCAAGCATTAAATCAAAATGTTTACTTTTTGATATTTTTGAAATTTCAGTTATTGAAGGGATGACTACATTTTTTAACTTCAGTAATGGTTCGCCTCCAAAAAAACTCAATAACAATTGTTTAAAAGGTGCATTATCATATTTTACCTCAATATGATTTACAATTTCTTTAACAATATCTTCTTTCATTGATGAATTTTTCACATGTTTTTCGATACAATACCAACATTTCAAATTGCAATCCATCGTTGGAATAATGGTTATTTCATAAACAGAATCTGAATAATGTCTTTTTAAATATTCGAATTTAAGAATTGACCTTTCATCAATATCACTATTGATTATGAACCCATTTGTTTTAAGAATTTCATAAAATTTAGAATCGTGTTCTATTATTCTTTCTAAATGTTCAGTATTATTATGAAATAGTTTATTTCTGATAGAGTTAACTAATAAATAAGAACTTGAGAAAGAATTATAATAAAGAAAAATGTTATTATTTATCATAATAACAAAATTGTAATAGCTCCTTTTCATTTTTTTATAGAATTAAAATTAGGGAATGTATTGTAAATACATTCCCTAATAAATTTGGACTACTTTGTAGGGGTTTTGGGGCAATATATATTGCAGGTGCCAAAACAAACCCCATTGTACGTATCCGTATAGGGTGATGAGGTTGTGACACCGCCCTTAACAAGCAACATTTCATCTTTTTCAAATTTCTCCATCATTTTAGGAGACAATTTAATTTTCAAATTTTTCTCTTTCATTTTAATAAATTTTTAAAGTTAAACAATACACATTGCATTTTGCAATGCGTTAAGAAAAAAAGACTTTAATTTGGATCCCGTTCAAAGTCAGGGCAAACTTAAATAATAAATTTTTATAGTTGGCCCCCCCCCCACGTATGTTTTACAGCATATAATGAAACTTTTTAGTATAATTATCGTATAAGGCATTTTTAGGTTCAGAAATATGCAAAATATTGTAACTATTTAGGTATGAACGTTATTATCCCACCGAAGTACGAAAAAACTACGAACTTACGAATTACGAAAGGGTTCATAGCTGGCAAATTCGTAATTCGTAAGTTCGTAAGTTCGTAAAAAATTCGTACTTCGGTGGAATAATATACGTATAAAATAACATTGACCTGAATAAATACAAAATATTTATTCTTATACCCCAAGTTTACCACTTGTTAATGTAAATAATTGATTATTAATAGGCAAGAAAAATCTATTAGACGTAATTATTATTTTAAGGAATCATTAGCAGCTTTAATGCTACGGGTTTTAAGAATG
>JACQWN010000286.1 GCA_016209245.1 Bacteroidia bacterium | reverse complement strand
TAATCTATTACATTTAACCATGGGTTATGATGGTGAATTAAATGTCAATATTGCTAATCAGGGTTTATATTTCGCTATAGAAATAATTAAATGGGTTGCAATACAAGTCAATTATAAAAATAAAGCAATAGTTTAATATTTGGTATTTATCAGTAAAATCCATTGTTTCCATGATTTTTTTATAAAACCACCTCATTAGACCACTTTAAACAAACGATCTCAACGTCGGCAATATCAAACTACCCCCCAAAAAATTTTTCCCCTTTTATTTTGCCATCCCATTTCCTTTACTTATATTTGCAGCGAACAACATCTTACATATTATTAAAACAAGGAAACTTAAAAGAAATAGGGTCGGCGTACGGGTGAAAGTCCCGAACCTCCTCTTTACATATGTAAAGGTGTTGTTCAGCGACCGGCCTTTTTGTTTAATTAAAAATCTACAACTATGAACAACACACAGGAGAAAGAACTCACAGGGAGCAGCAACGCTCTGGAGTTTTGCAGGAAATCCGTAGCGAAATTCCTTGAACTTACCGAAAAACGGTATGACTTCTAAAGAGACGCTTTTGCATCTTTTGCATGTTTACATCTGGAACGAGGCGAATGAGCTGGCTACGCTCGATGATCTGGAAAAACTTTATTGTCAGGTAGCGCACATTCGTATGCTGCTGGACGATATTCCGAAGATGCGCGTGGCGCTGGATGTAATTATTTTATGAGAATTATTGAAAAAGCCCGCTATTTTGCGGGCTTTTTTTAACTAAGTATTAACCAAATTTTTAACAATTATGTTAATATCATATCGCAGAAAGGCAATTCGTAAAGATTTGTTCCGCTACCATATCAACATATTTTTTCTTCATTATTGAGATTTTCTGAATGATCTGTTTATTTGGGACAAATGTCAGAAGATGGCATCTAACCTGGCATTTCTTTTTTGCAGGCTTTATCAGCATATTATCATTAATGTGAAATGAAAATTCATCATCGGTATCCTTGCCTGAAATCATTACGCAAATAAAGCAATCCTCATAATCATGAATATTAATATCAGATAGGATTAATACTGGATGTGGTTTGAATTGTTCACCCGGAAGCAGAAAATTAACTTCAACTATTTCACCCCTAGATACCTTCATTAAAATATGTCGGATGGTTCGTTTTCAAGATGTTTTGCAAATGCTGCTGACGAAGTGCAGAATAAAGCCATGATAGTTTCACTATCGGTTGATAACCGTTTCGGTTTACCGTTTTTGGTTTCTTTATACCACAATTGTTTAACTCCATAAATCGGTCTTATAGTATCAACGATTTGTGAGACTGCTTTTTTGTCAAATATTTCCACGACTATTTCCATATATTTGTTTTTTGTTTATGCCACAAAGTTATATTTTAAATATAAATATTTATACTTTTTTTCAAAAAATTAGCGCTTTTTATCCCGAAAAGTTGTATTTTTGCAGCAAACTTTTCCCATTTTTACATTAAATATTTTTTTTATATCAATCCAGGAACAACAGAATCTGAAAGAAAAAGCCTTTACCAAAGCTATGCGTTATATGGCTAATGCGAAAGAGCAATTGAAAAAAGCTGAAAAAAGGAACAATTTTTATAACGATGTAAAATATGTTCGTATCGCTTGTGGAACAGCTTATAGTGCTATACTAATCGCCTTGGAGACCTATGTACAATTAAAAGGAATATATGGCAAGCCTGATGAAAATAAAGACATTAGATTTTATCAACGAACAATTAATACTATTGATAAAAAATTTTTAGATTATGTGAATAGTGTATATTATATATTGCATAAATCCGGTTATTACGATGGTATTCAGGATGCCGTTGTTATAAGCCGCGGCTTCGATCATGCCTACACTATCATAAATAAAATTAAACCTTCTGCCTAACTGGCTATATTTCTTTGTATTATTCAATCGTCTCCCAAAATTTTTCATAATTTTTATCATGACGCATCTGATTGGAGAGGAATTACATCACCCTGAGCTGTCCGTACTACCGGTATTGATTTTGTAAATAGCTCATGTCGCCGTCCAGGTCAGGAGTAAGATAAAACCATTTGCGCCGGTATTCGGCGAAAATATTTGTGTACAAAATGTTTATCTCGAAAAGGCATTCATTCAGGAATTTTGAAGTTTTGGCGCAAAAATCTTCAGCGCCTCGGTACGTGTTGAAATAAAACCGTTTGTCTTTATTTTATTGATAATCAGATTGTTAGTGTTTGCCAAAATTTAATTTTGTCCCATAATTTATATTATGTTAAATAGAAATAATATATCTAAAACCCTTCAATTTACTTATTCTCCTATTTATTATTAATGCGAATTATTGGAATTTTTTATGGACTATTTTCCCAACTTTTGTTGAATGACTTTTAATTTATCGGTCATATTAAACCTATTATACAGAAATTCTAACGATTTTAATGTTTCAATCTCATCCGGCTTGGCTTTATAAGCATTTTCATAATAACCCAGCGAAATTTTAAAATACTCATCAATTTTGGGTTTTTCAATTTCATATTCTGTTTTACTTGTTAAAGCATTAACAGTTTCTATCTGTTTTGCAGCTTTGTTATAATATATAACTCCAAGATTATAATTAGGTTCAAAATAATCCGATTGATATTTTACAGCCAGTTTATAGTACTCTTCCGCTTTATCGAGTTTGTCTTTACGTTCAGATATATTTCCGAGAATATAATAATATGGCGCATATTCAGTTTCTTTTTTGACAGCCATTTCCAAGTATTTTTGTGCATCATCAAACATATTTTTGCCTAAATAAT
>JACQWN010000285.1 GCA_016209245.1 Bacteroidia bacterium | reverse complement strand
ACTTTATCTCTTGCCCGATTCTTCCCCATCTCACAAATTCAAATGCACTTTTAATGCCTCGTTTATGTTTTCATGGATGCTGTAGTCTGCGATTAGTCCAGTCGTGTCTTTGAGTCTTTGTTTTGAGATCGTCCTTATCTGATGTGCCAGGACAACTGAATCGTGAGAAAGCCCGGCAGTGCCTTTTTTTAATAAAACTTCATTCGGATAAATTTTTCTTCCTTCCTTTAATGAGGTCAACGGCAGGACGGTTACAACAGGCATAACTATATTGAAATCTTCATCGCTTATGACTAAGACAGGTCTTGTCCCTCTCTGCTCCGAACCGGTAACAGGATTCAGATCCGCTGAAAAGATTCTCCACTTATAATTCATTTATTGCCCTCGTCAAAATCTGCATATTCAAAATCTTTTTCAACCTCTTTTATATCAGAAAGGAAAAGCGGATCTTTGCTTGCCCGAATAATAGCTTGTCTTATGTTGTCTTTCTTTATCCTTTCAATTTCGTCTTTTATTGCAGACTCAACAAAGGCATTCATTGATTTAAAAACACCTTTTTCAACAATTTCTTTAGCCTGTGCTATTACTGTTTCATCCAGAACAAATGTTGCTTTTTTGCCCATCGCTAACTCCTTATGCCAGTTTTTTATAATGTAGCATTTGCAAGCTAATATTGCCAGCAATTAATGCTGGTAAAAATGCAGGCATATCAAACCGCTTAGAAATCACTTTTATCTTAACCAAGTGGATTGTAAGGATAAATTCCTGTTTCCTCCGCCACAATATCCGTCCTTACTAGTGTGAGTATGGCAGAATGGGGCACGATAAGGTACTTTTTGTCTTCAAACTCTATCTCTATTGCGGCGTCTTTAAGGAAGATTGCATAATCGCCTTCTGCCGCCTGCAAAGGCATGTATTTTAATTCCTGCCTCTTTTTTGCAGACCACGGCTCTTCAAGAATTACATTCGGGTCATGGACAGGATAGCCCGGGCCAGTTTTTATAACATACCCTCCCTGTACTTTGTCTTTTTCTTTCACCGTGGGCGGAAGATAAAGTCCTGTGCTGGTTCTGTCTCCTTTCTCATCAGGCTCTATCAAAACCCTGTCGCCTACAACTATAAGATTCTTTTTGGCTTTCATAACAGATATTTTAGAATATTTTTGTGACAATTAGCTCTTCTCCTGAAACTGAAAAATTCATAAACCAATCCTGACCATACAACCACAATAATATAAATCCTCCTCCAAAAGCAACTATAACACCTGAAAAATGGATAAATGAAGCTGTTACGGTTTTGAATTGAAAATACAATAGCAGAAAAATCAAAATCAGACTGATTGGTATGACGATGGCAAGACGTTTGGTGGCTCTCAGTTGTTGTTCATAATTGCCGGCAAAGTGATAGGTTACCCCCTTTGGAATAACCAATTCACCACTTTCAATTTTTGATTTCAGATAATCCTGTGCCTGATTTACTACATCCACTTCGGCATATCCAGGCTTTTTATCAAAAATCACAAATCCCGTAAGAAAAGTGTTTTCACTACGAATCATTTGCGGGCCGCTTTCATATTCAATACTTGCCAGTTCACCAAGCGGAACCTGTGTACCGGTCATTGACGGAATAAGAATCTTCTTTAAATCTTCCGGTGTAGTCCTTAATTCTCGGGCGTAACGAACGCGAACAGGGAATCGTTCCCTGTCTTCCACAGTTTTTGTCAGCTCCATTCCGCCAATTGCTGATTGTAATACTTCCTGAACATCTTTAACAGATAAACCATATCTGGCAATTGCCTCACGATTTATATTAATCAGCAAATATGGTGCACCAACGCCCCTTTCAGCAAATACAGAAGATGCTTCAACAGACGGAACATTCTTCAGTTGTTTTTCAATTTCTATTCCTGTTTTTTTTTTTTTTTTTAAATCGGGTCCATAAACTTTAATGCCCATTGGGGCACGCATTCCTGTTGAAAGCATTACCAGACGGGTTTCAATCGGTTGCAATTTAGGAGCGGATGTTAAACCCGGTAATTGGGTTACTTTTACAATTTCTTTCCAGATATCATCGGGCTTGCGGATTTCAGGTCTCCACTGACGGAAATATTCACCGGTTTTGTCAGCGATAAGTAAAGTTGTATCTATCTTTTTGAAACCATCTTGACTAGGATTATAGTTCGTACCGTCTTTAAGAACATAGACGCCCGCCTCGTCGGTTTTAAAACGCATCCGATGTCCGTTATGGTCAAGAACATATTCAGGTTTATAATTGATAACATTCTCAAACATCTGGATATTGGCAGGGTCAAGAGCGGAATTTACACGCCCCCACTTGCCAACAGCCAGTTCGACTTCAGGAATTGATGCTAACCGTATATCAAGCATTTTTACGTATTCAATATTTTTCTCGACTCCTGCATGAGGCATATTTGTTGGCATCAGTAAGAATGAACCTTCATTCAGTGCAGGCATAAACTCATTACCTGTTCCGGGAAATAATTCTGAAATCTCTTTCCATGCAGAAGTTTCGCCAATATTCCAACCCATTTTTTCCGTACCTTTTGCAACAAAACCAAATACAGTATCAAACCCCAACCAAACCAAAACACCAAATAAGGTTGTAAAAACAGGAATGGTCAAAAATTTAACTTTATTTGCCAGACACCATCGAAGCATGGGTTCGTAATATTTGACCATAAGAGAAAGAATGATAAGAACTGTACCGATGATTAAAACAACAAATAAAAAATTTTTTACGAAGTGATTTTGAGCGCCCAAAGGCAGCCATTCAACGATTAAATAGTACAATGCGAATAAAATAACAATTCCCTGATTTATCAATTCAGGCAGACGTTTGTATTTATCTTTCCATTTATATTTAAAAATATTATTAAAACCAATAAAGACAAGTAATATTACGGGCCAAATGTCCCAAATAACCGGAATTAAAATTCCTGCTCCTATTAATATTAAGTTCCAGATAAGTTTGATTTTTTTTGTATCAAAACGAATGGATAAAATGAAGTAAGCCAGAGTCGGTAATACCACAAAACCTAATAAAAGCGATGAAAGAATTGCAAATGTTTTTGTAAATGCCAAAGGCTTGAATAATTTTCCTTCGGCTGCTTCCATTGCAAATACCGGTAAAAAACTGATAATAGTAGTTCCAATCCCTACGACTACTGCCGTTCTTACCTGGGTAGTAGCATTGTAAATTAATTGCCCCAATTGTTTGCCTCGCAAGTTATGATTCCCGGGTATTTCCATATGCCGGTTTATATTTTCAATGTCAACAATACCGACATCTGCCATAACTCCAATGGCTATAGCAATGCCTGAAAGTGCAACAATGTTGGCATCTATATTAAAATTATACATTAAAATAAAAGTCATCAGCACGCCAATGGGTAAAAGGAATGCAACTATGACGGATGACCTGAGGTTCATTAATAAAACGACAATAACAATGATGCAGATCAGTATTTCATGGGTTAATGCTGATTCCAGTGTACCAATTGTTTCACGTATAAGTCCGGTGCGGTCATAAAACGGAACAACCGTCACTTTGCTTTCGGTTCCGTCCGGTAGCGTTTTTGTTGGCAATCCGGGTTCAATTTCAGCGATTTTCTTTTTAACATTATTAATTACTTCCATAGGATTGGACTTATAACGGGCTACAACGACCGCCCCGACAGCTTCCACACCATATTTATCCAATCCACCGCGACGAGTGGCAGGTCCAAAATTCACCTTAGCAATTTGTTTTATCGTAATCGGAATATTATCATTTACATTTACAACGGTTTGTTCAATATCTTCAAGCGATTTGATATATCCCAAGCCCCTGATGACATATTCAACCTGATTTAATTCCATAGTTTCAGCACCAATGTCAAGGTTTGAGTTTTGTACTGCTTTCATTACATCCATAACCGAAACATTGTACGATTTCATGGCTTCGGGGTCAAGGTCAATCTGATATTCTTTTACATATCCTCCAATGGAAGCGACTTCTGAAACCCCTTGGGCAGAAGTCAGGGCATATTTTACGTAATAATCCTGAATGGTCCGTAATTCCTGCGGGTCCCAGCCTCCGGCCGGTTTTCCTGTTTTCGGATTTCTTCCTTCAAGCGTGTACCAGTAAATTTGTCCTAATGCGGTTGCATCAGGTCCTAATGCCGGTTGCACTCCTTGTGGCAGCGTTCCGGCAGGTAATGAGTTCAACTTTTCTAATATACGTGAACGGCTCCAGTAAAATTCAACATTATCTTTAAAAATAATATAGATAAAAGACATTCCGAACATGGATGTGCTGCGAATGGTCTTTACGCCAGGAATGCCGAGTAAAGATGTTGTAAGCGGATATGTTATTTGTTCCTGTATATCTTGTGGAGAGCGGCCCATCCATTCGGTTGCAACAATTTGCTGGTTCTCGCCGATATCGGGTATGGCGTCCACAGGAACAGGAGTGCGTGGCAAAAATCCGGTATTCCATTCAAATGGGGCTGTTACTATTCCCCATACAATAAATATCAGTAGCAAAATGACTGTTACCAATTTATTGTCGAGGAAGAATTTTATGATTTTATTTACCATATTTTATTTTTCCACCTTTACCAGGTCCATTCCGCATATAGGGCAAGAGCCAGGTTTATCAAATTTTTTGTTTTCGCATTTCATTGGACATTCATAGGATGCGGCTACTGTTATTTGCTCGGTAGAGGTTTCTTTATTTGCCTGGTTGCCGCATGTTGAAAAGGTCAGATTCATTAAAATAAGACCTGCGCTGATTAAAATTATTTTTTTCATAATAATAAGATTTTTGAGTTAATACTATAAATAAATTCATGAATTAAACATGCTATGTCTATCATCATGAAATTACTGATAAAAAAAGTATAAATATAGAATGATTTGTAACGAAAAAAATCGGTAGAAAAGCGTAATTATGGAATCAGTGGAAAGCCGTAACCATCATAATCTGAAAACCTGCAAAAAGGATGCTGAATCAATTAACTTCGGTGGAGAGATATCTGAAATAAACCGGTAAAGCGTTACAGGAGTATTTTTAATAAGGAAATCGTTACAACAGAAGATTTGGAGAAAAATATAGAAATTTCCTGAAATTTCCAGTAAAGAAGATGATTCAAACGGGTTTGTAATCTTAATATGCTTCGATTCATCATGACAACTGTTGCAAACTCCTTTGCAACATGGTTCAGGTTTTGAGAATAATGAAAAAGCAATTAACCTGCCACAGCAGAAATGCTTGTTAATTGTGATTCCGGTTGTGGAAATTAACAACAAAAAAACAATTGCAATATGTCCTATTCTCTTAAGCATAGTTTGACAAAAATACATCCATTGACTTAAATTTGCAAATAATTTGAGCGATTTAACAATAAATTAACAAAGACTGTTAACCTATTACAAGGTCTTTCCCAGTTTTATATCCACCTTTTCACCATTCAGCTTTACTATTTTCCCCGGTACTCCTATAACAGTGCAATCCGATGGAATATCATGCATAATAATAACACTCTCGGCGCCTATTTTTACATTATTCCCGACTTTTATAGGACCTAATAAAGTTGCACCTGTTCCAATCATAACGTTATCGCCTATTGTCGGATGTCTTTTCCCTTTGTGCTTACCAGTTCCGCCTATAGTAACATTATGAAACAATACACAGTTTTTACCTATTTCAGCAGTTTCCCCAATAACAACAGCAGTACCATGGTCAATAAAAAGCCCTTCTCCGATTTTTGCTCCCGGATGAATATCTATGCCGGTCTCGGAATGAGCCATTTCCGTAATAATACGCGGAAGAAGAGGAACATTTAATTTTAAAAGATGATGTGCGATTCTATAATTGGTCAATGCTCTTATAGCAGGATAGCAAAAAATCACTTCGCCGTAATTTCCTGCTGCCGGGTCGCTGTTATATGCCGCTATCACATCAGTTGTTAATAATTTTCTTATCTGCGGCAGAAAAGATATAAATTCTGCAGAAAGATTTTTAGATAGTTCATTGCATTTATTACAGTTTGATTTTTTTTCATTTTTACATGTAAAGCAAAGACAGCATAATATTTCTTTGGAAAGCCGGTGAAATATTTTATCAATTGTAACACCTGTATAATATTTCATATTTTCAGGTTTCAGTGCAGAATTTCCAAAATATCCGGGGAATAATACTTCCCGCAAAAATTCAACGATTCTTCGTGTATTTTCAACTGACGGCATTATTTCATCCTGCTTTGGCGCATGATATACAAGGTTATAAGATTTTGAATCGCATAAGTCGGTTATTACCTTATCAATTTGTTTTGAAATATTTTTTTTCATATAAAAGAATAGAATCGCTTATTAATAAAATTATATTTTTTTATTTCGTCACAAAGATACAAAATCTGATACATTTAGGGTAAACCTGCATAATTGCTGCAATTTTCAAAGAGGGCGGTGCTCAGGTATCTTTCAGCGGTATCGGGCAGAATTACTACGAGAATTTTTCCTTTGTTTTCAGGTCGTTTTCCAACCTGAATCGCTGCAAAAGCAGCAGCTCCGGAAGATATTCCACAGAATATACCTTCCTGTCTGATAATTTGTTGAGCCGTTGAAATTGCGTCTTCATTAGATACCTGAATTATTTCATCAATAATTTTTGTATTCAGCACATCCGGAATAAAACCGGCTCCAATGCCTTGAATTTTATGAGGCGATGGAGAACCGCCTGATAACACGGGCGATGCAGCAGGTTCTACCGCTATACTTTTCATTTCCGGTTTACGTGCTTTAATAACTTCTGATATTCCTGTTATAGAGCCACCTGTGCCTACACCTGCAACCAAAATATCAATATTACCATCGGTGTCATTCCAGATTTCCTCGGCTGTAGTTTTGCGGTGAATTTCAGGATTAGCCGGGTTTTTAAATTGCTGCGGTATAAAAGATTTTTTAATATCTTTAGCCAGTTCCTCAGCTTTAACTACAGCACCCTTCATCCCCAATTCTTTAGGTGTAAGAACAAGTTTTGCACCGAATGCCGCCAAAATGCTTCTTCGTTCAATGCTCATGCTTTCGGGCATTGTAAGAATAAGCTTGTATCCTTTAACCGCTGCTACAAAAGCTAAAGCGATTCCCGTATTACCGCTTGTCGGTTCTATAATTACAGTGTCCTTATCAATTAATCCCCTTTTTTCAGCGTCTTCAATCATCGCCAGACCTATCCTGTCTTTTACTGAACCTGCAGGATTAAAAAATTCAAGCTTGGCTATGATTTTCGCATGACAATCTTTAGCAACATGGTTAAGCTTTACTAATGGCGTATTACCGATTAAATGTCCAATGTTTTCTGCAATTTTCATAGTTATTCCTCCTTAAAATATTAAAATTGATTTGTTTTTCATAATAGTTTAATTATTAATTTTTATTCTATTCCGAATTCTGTTTTAATCAGTTTTTAAATAATAGAGCAAAATATAATTTGTAATATCAGGCGACTTTCCAAAATTATTCAATTTGTTTGTATGTTTCAAAAAATAATTCCGGTGTCTCTTTTACAAGTTCAGAAATTTTGTCTTTCCCAAATTTACTTTCAATTTTTAGCCCCATATAGCAACCAACAATGTAAAATAACCTGTCGCCGGAGCATTGTCCAAGCACATTGCCCAGAATTTCATTAGTTATTTCTTTATCAGAATTTTCGTCTAAATATTTAAGAACTGAATTGAATTGATTTATTTTCGTACTTAATGCAGAAGAATCAAGCAATGTTTTATAATCAAAATCTGAAAGTTCATTTGTTGATATTCGTTTATGATACGGAGTAAGTGTTGCAAGTCCCTCGTTCATTGTCATTGCCAGCACAATTGTTTTTAATTCTTTAACTGTTTTGATTCTGAAAATATCTGGCAGTTCTTGGTATTTCTCAAAACCTATATGAAATAATTCGTGGGCAATGTATAGTTTTATTTCATTGAAATTATCACGGAATTGTTTGAAATCAATGTTTACACAAATTTTTTCGTCAAAAGCGATTCCGTCATACCCGCCAATTACAAAATAAATAGTGGCGATTTGTTTATAATCTTCAGGCAAAAAATATAACGGGAGATTAACAAATTCATTCCTTATTTCTTGTTCATTGTTTTTAAGCAATTGAATGATTTGTTTCAGTGTGTCGCTTCGTTCTTTGACGCCTGAAAAATCAAATCCATCGTCTTTTCCTTTTAATGAGTTCAATAAATTTTTTTCGGTTAACGGCTGTGACGAAAACTTTTGACTGTGGAGTAAGATATGCTGATAACCCGGGTGTTTGATTATTTTCTGTTCATTTTTATTGAGCGTGTCGGTAAAATAATTTATAACCAATTCAGCACCTGTGTAATCAAATTTTATCTGACCAACCGAATTTAATTTTATTACGATTGTTAATAAAGTTATTATAAAAATCTGTTGTTTCATTTTTTATTTCATTAGATATCTGAGTGCAGGTTCCTCAATTACTAAATGCGAACCACCCATTACTACAAAAATTTTATTTTTCGTTTTAAGCGTTTCTTCAATTATGGAAACAATGTGTCTGTCCCTGAAATAAGTTGATTCGCGGCAAATTTCATTCAGTAGTGTTTTAGAATAAATCGGCTGGTAATTTGTAGGGTCAAATTCTTTCCATTTTAATATTGTTTGAAAGAACTTTTCGTAATAATTTTTCATGTAGCTGTATTTGATTTCATCATTATTTAAAAGTATTCCGTTATTTTTTAAATCACAAAAAAAAACATTCATATATTTTTCAAAATTGCTGTCGGAAATTTCGACTTGATTTTGTAATTGCTCAATCTGCCTGCAAAAATACATCAGGGTAATATCTTCTTTCTTAAATCTGCTGAGCAAATATTTATATTCAAGACTATCCGGCGGCGGATCGCCTGTAAGTCTTATCGTACTGTCTCTGTTGTTGATTACAGGCCAATCATCACCGCCTTCGTTAAAAACAATATCGGGTCTTAAGTCCGTAAACCGTTTTTCAATATCGGTAAACATTGTATCGGAAGGATTAAACGAATGTTCTGTTCCGTAATAAACTAAATGTTTTGTTTCATTTTTTAAATCTAAAACATAAGGAAGATGAATTTCTTTTTTCAAATAATCTTCATATTTCAGGATGTCGGGCTTTACATCTTTTTTTATTTGTGTATTACATGAGCAGATGCAGATGATGACAGCAAATTGAAAAATACAGATTACTATTTTATTCATAATTTTTCATTATTTGTTTGAGTGCATTTTCAATTGCCAACACATGCCAGCCGCCAAATATAACCAGAACTTTATCGTGAAGTTTTAATTGCTCTTCAATTTTTTTCAGCAGATATTTGTCTCTTAATTCTTTTGATTTTCGGGCAACCTCACAAAGATAATGTCTTTTTCTGATAGGAGAAAAATCATCTGAAGATATTTTGTATATACTAAATTCATTCTTAAAATATTTTTTATAAAGACTTTTAAAGTAAGAGAATTGTCTTTCTTCTATAGTAAGCTTAATGCCTTCCAAAATTAAGTATCCTTCAATGAAATCGCTTTTATACAAACTATCTAATATACCATTTCCGATTGATAAACATTCTAAATTTACTTTATTGTTTGTATAGGTAAAAGGAAGTATAAATCTTTCAGAAGCAAAAAAGAATAGTGCCTCGTCTTTTGAATAAGTTTTTATTAATTCAGAAAATTCCAGACTGTCGGGCATATCACCATTAAGCATTTTTATACTTTGATTGTCACATAAAAATTTTAACAAGCCGGATTCTCCATTTTTAATAATCGCAGTGTTTTTGTCGGTATAGGTTTTCGTAATCTGACCTCCTTCGTTAATTGCAACTTCCGGTTTAAGATTAATAAATATTTTTTCAATATCAGCGAACATTTTATTTGCAGTGTCTCTTGAATGCAATGTACCGATTACAATTAAATGTTTATTGTTTTTT
>JACQWN010000284.1 GCA_016209245.1 Bacteroidia bacterium | reverse complement strand
GATTTTAAACGGGTATTAACCTGCACGCGCTTCCCACAATGACAACATTTTATCGTCTTTGGCATAACTTATCATTATTTCCAATTATTATGGAAATATCAGATTATCATACCAAATATACTACTGCATAGTGGTGTTAGTCCTGAAAATCAGACTAATAATAAACATCTCGAAGGGTTACAATTTATGGTGGTACCGTTTTTAAACGATGAATAGTAGCATTTTTGACCGACGCGGAAACCATATTTAACAACTCTGCAAAGCATTTCTAACATAATGCTAATCTTGTCGTTATCAGCTTCTTTGCGTCTTTTAAATCCATGACTTTTTGTTGAAACTGCTTTTTTAAATTGTTCTTGTCTCTCTTGAGTTGTTAATCCAAACAAATAACCTTTTGAATAATAACGTTTTAAATCATTATAGGCTTGTGTTTTTTCGCTTTCGTATTTCAATAAAAATTTCTTACTTTCTGATAATTGTTTTTCTGAATTTTTGTACTTCAATTCTGCTTTTTCATAACTTAATTTATTGGTTTTGTTGGGTTTATTATTATACTTTTCTAAATTTTCTGTGAATTTTTGTTTATCTTTTTCAAACGTTTTCTGAATTTTTGAAACAGTATATCTCTGTTTTTCAACATTTTTAGCTGCAATATGATAATCTTTTATATATTTTTCATGTTTTGTGCCTTTTTCCCGATGTAATGAAAAATCAACAGGAATAAAACTTTCGCCATCCCAAAATCCACACACCAACAATTTGTAACCCAATATAGTTCTGTGACTTACATGGTCATTTACGTAACTAATTTTCTCAATTTTTTTACCTGTTTTTTCCAATAATGTATCATCAAAAATCAATGCAGTTGTTTTCAGCGATTTTAAATTTTTATTATTGCTAATCAAATACATAAAACGCTTAACATGTAATAAAAGTAATTTTCGCCGATCAATAAATTCGTTATTTTTTACGTCATAAAATACGTCTTTTTGACCTTCAATATCTAACCTTTTAATGCCACATCTCATTAATTGACAAATATTTGCAATTCCGTAAAATGGTAAAATGATTAAAATACTGAGCAAACTCGAAATCGCAAGTCCTTTACATTTTAGAAAATCGAAAATCATAAAATTATTCTTTATGTTAAATTTGTTCATAACGTCTGTCAAAGAACTTATTATTTTTTCCGAATTGGAGCTTATGATTTCCAAATCTGAATTTTTGTTTATAATTTTGTATGGTTGCATATTCTTTAATTTTTAGAATTTGATTTATATCTGTTTCAAAATTAAAAAATTAAATTGGAATATGCAACTTTTTTATGAATTTTATTTCACTGATTATTAGATAATTATAATTATTTTATTGATTGTGTATGTGTTTGATTTATAGCACCATAACATCTCCGAAACTTCAGTTAAGTTAATACTTTACTTTCGCTGCAAAGTAAAATTTTTTTCCTAAATTTTCATCTCGTATGGTGTGTGTCTAAAAATTCATGTTACTTTATCCCGTTTGAAGTATTACAAATTAAAAAAAATTTTTTAATATTGTTTTTTAACATAAAATTTTCTAATTTTAACGCCTTTAATAAAAGTCTGGTGCAATAGATACTTAAAAACTAATTATATGTCAAAAAAATCAGTATTATTTTTTGTAGTGCTTTTATGTTTCTTTATAGAATTAAAGACATCAGCACAACCTGCAAATGATAATTGCAGCAATGCAATAACAATTACAAACCTGTCAGGGGGATGTACAACCTATAATAGTACGGGCGCTACTGCCGACCTGGCTAATGGAAGCTGTACTAACTACTCGGAGAATATGTGGTTCAATTTCGTTGCACAGGGTCCGGATATTTCCATATCAGTTGTGAATGGAGTATTTAAATTGAACCCTGAAATAACGATTATTTATTTCGACCCGACGGATTGCGATTTTGCCAGCGCTTACGAAGTTGCATGTATATCCGATGTTGGAGTATGGACTTCCATTACTGGAATTTTGACAGTTGGTCAGGAATATTATATTATTATTACTTCCATCCCGGCTAATGCAGGTACGTTCGACCTTTGCGTTACTAATCCTGTTCCCCCGTTAAATGATTTAGTCTGTGATGCTTTTGTTTTACCTGTTGACGGTTCATGTCTTAACGGGCAGACCAATATAGCTTCATCAGCCGATTGGTACGGAGGTTGTGTCCCTTCCGGAACAACTACCGTTTGGTACTCAGTTATGTTAACCGATACAAATAATACCCTGACTGTTGATTTATCAACAAATACTTTCGGCGGGGATGTTAACATGTTTATAGCAACTAACGATAATCCTTGCCCTGCTAATGATACTATGACACTCATTGACGATTATTGCGGACCTGCCGGCAGCAATATTGTCTTCAGCGGACTGATTGCAGGTACACAATATTATCTTTCTGTAGGGACTGCTTCAGGCGACAATGGCACTTTTAATATTTGCGGAACACAATCAACGCCGGGTAGCGGTTGTGGTCAAAATTATGATTGCGGAGCGCTTTCAGAAGTAATTAATTTAGTATCCGAAACCCAAACCTGTGTTCCGGGTTGTAATGCCGGTTCGCCTTCTACAGATATGCTCTTAAATGGCTGCGACGATTTCCTGAATCCTACTGTATGGTATGAAATTACAATTCCTGCAGGAGATGTACTGCTTGATATTACAGTTACTTCAACTGTTTTAACGGAACCGCATATTACAGTTTTTGACAATACCTGCAATAGTTTTTATAATCAATCATGTGAAACAGGGTCGGGAGGAACAGTTTCTTTAACAAACTATAATATAAATTCTAATACAACATATTATATTGCTGTGGAAGACTTTGTCGGCGGAGAGGGCAATTTCGATATATGTGTTATGCCATATCCCGATTTATCCGCATGCAATGTAAGCGATACAGTAATTCTGACGAGTTCAACTCCACCGCCTGATGTAAATGGTAATTATTTACCGGGGACAACAGTTGAATTTTGTTATTCTGTCAACCGATATAATCAGACTGCTATGAATTTTTTACATGGGGTTATCCCTACATTGGGAAGCGGATGGGATACGACAACATTAGCTCCCACAGTAACACCTGCCCCGCAGGGTATTAACGAACCTTGTTCTCAATGGGCATGGTTTCCTGCAGGTACTGTTTTATATAATAATGTTGGGGCAAATGGAAAATACCCACCAAATACACCAATGGGAGAAGGCTGGTGGTTTCAGAGCACTAATTCTCCCGGAGGCCCTTGGAATTGCGGGAATATTTCTACTTTAGATCCTGATAATGGTTGGGGTGATGGTTGTACCGATACGGTTATCTCCGGCGTCACCGCAGCTAACTGCAATTTATGGGGTGGAACCTGGCAAGGCGGCGGCAATTGTTGGTTTGGGTGTATTACCGATCCTGATTTTGGTTTCGGTTACAATTGGACTTTCTGCTTTGAAGCGACTACAAAAAATACCTATAGCTGCACCTCAACTGAAGACCTTTCGGTTTCACTCGAAACTTTTGCTGACGGTGAAACAGGTTCATGGACAGACCCTGGTTGCACTTCAGATAATCCTTATATACAATATGTTTCCGCCCCACCCGTTGACCCTATTGTTATTACAGTTGACAGCTTGTTTGATGTAAGTTGTTTTGGCGATACCGATGGTGAAATCTATGTCACTGCAACTGGCGGATATGGTGTTTTACAATACCAGCTCAACGGAGGTCCATGGCAGGCAAACGGGATTTTTACATCACTAGCCCCTGGAATTTATACTATTAATATAATAGACGACCTTTCATGTACAAATTCTATAAATTTGACAATTAATGAACCTGCCGTTCTATCAGCTACTGTTTCAAAAACTGATGCTACCTGCTATGGAACAGGCACCGGTACGGCAACTGTAACTCCATCCGGAGGCACAGTTCCTTATGCATATCTTTGGTCAATCGGGCAAACTAACGCTGTTGCTGTCAATCTTTCCGCAGGTTCATATACAGTAACCGTTACCGACGCAAGGGGATGTACAACTACGGCAAATGTAATTATAAATCAACCGCCGGCTTTGACCGGTAGTATAATAGCAACTGATGTCAGTTGCAATAGTGGTAATAACGGAACAGCTAATCTCACAGCATCAGGCGGCTCACCCGGTTATACATTTATCTGGTCAAACAGCCAAACATCTGAAGATATAAGCTCTTTATCGGCAGCCACTTATTTTGTAACTATCACTGATATTAATTCATGTACACTTGTTTTATCAGTCAATATTTCCGAACCGCCATCACTTTCTGTTTCATTTGTTACTACTGATGTCAGTTGCAATGGGGCTTCGACAGGCTCAGCAACAGTTGCTGTAACCGGCGGAACACCTTTATATTCGTATTTGTGGAACAATGGTGACACCTCTGATTCGCTCAATGGCATTTCTGCCGGCATATATTCCGTAACAGTCACCGATAATAATGGTTGTACAATTGATTCATCCGTTACAATTAATGAACCATCCATTTTATTATTGTCTGCTACATCCCAAACTAACCCCTCGTGTTATAGCTTTTCCAATGGTTCGGCAACTGTTGCGGCAAGCGGAGGCACGGCTCCATATTCATATTTATGGAACACAGGCAACACTTCGGCTTCGCTCAGTGGCCTTTCTGCAGGCATATATTCTGTAACGGTTACTGACGCTAATTTATGTACTTCATCAACAGAGGTAACTATTACCGAACCTGCAATATTAACCGTCAGTTTTACCGGAAATGATGCTAATTGTAATGCATCCTGTGATGGAAATATTACTGCAACACCATCAGGCGGAACTGCACCATACTCTTATCAATGGGATGATCCTTTGTTCCAAACCGCTCAGGCAATCAATAATCTGTGTGCCGATATTTATTCTTTAACAATCACCGATAATAATAACTGTGCTTATGATTCTTCATATACTATCGGCGAACCGCCTTCTCTTATCATAACTGCCGGTAGTAATGATGCATCGTGTGGTATGGCTGATGGTTCTGCATGGGTTAATGTTTCAGGCGGTTCTTCTCCATATCTTTATAACTGGTCGAACAGTGAAACTACTGATACAATCACAAATATTTCTTCCGGCGCCTATTTAGTCACAATCACAGATAACAATGGCTGTTCAAAAGATACGGTTGTAAGTGTCAGTGACCTTGGCGCCCCTGCTCCTTCAATCACTTCCAGCAGCAATGTTACATGTAATGGAATATGTGACGGTTCGGCAACTGTAAGCGCCATCGGTGGAACACCTCCTTTTAACTATTTATGGAGCGATTTATACGGTCAGACGACAGCTACTGCCGACAGTCTTTGTGCAGGAATTGTAAATGTTACTGTTACTGATGCTTCTAATTGCGCTTCTTCTGTATCAGTTCAGATTTTTGAACCAACCGCTCTTTTTGCCTCCATTACTTCATCAATTGATGTCAGTTGCAATGGAAACAGCGATGGTTCAGCCACAGTTTCAGTATCCGGGGGGATACTACCGTATTTATTTTTATGGTCAAGCGGAGGTTCATCTGCAACCGAAACAGGCTTACCTGCCGGAAATTACAATGTAATAATTACCGACGATAATTCGTGTACAATTCTCGAAACCGTTACTATTTTTGAACCGGCTGCGTTGACCATTGTTGTAACCGATAGTTCAAATATAAGCTGTAATAGCGATAACGACGGATTCATTAACCTTACTATCGCTGGAGGAACTACCCCTTATTTATATTCCTGGTTATCGGGACAAACTACACAGGATTTGTCAAACATTCCTGCCGGTATTTACTTTATTACAGTTACAGATGATAATTCCTGTTCATTATCCGATTCGGTTCAGTTAATCGAACCGGATATTTTAGCCGCTTCTATCACCGGAACAGATGTATCATGTTATGGTGCTGCTGATGGAACTGTAACTGCTAATGTATCGGGTGGCACATTTCCATATACTTATATTTGGAATATGGGATGTACAGACGTTGCATGCAACGTCTCTGCCGGTATATATTCCGTAACAATAACAGATGCTCATTTATGTACAACAACGGCAAATCAATTCATTTCAGAACCACAACCGTTAATTGCTGATATTTCCGAAACAAACGTACTATGTAATGGCGCTTCAAATGGCATTGCAGATTTATCTGTATCGGGAGGTACAGCACCATATTCTTATTTATGGTCAAATTCTGCAACCACTGAAGATTTGACAGGAATTTCAGCAGCAGTTTATTTTGTAACGGTAACTGATAACAATAATTGTATTGTTTATGATTCTGTTGACATTGTTGAACCGGAAATATTGTCTGCAAATATTACAGGAACAGATATTTTATGCAATGGAAATTCAACCGGTTCTATTGATTTGACTATTTCAGGAGGCGCTACGCCATACAGCTATCTCTGGTCAAACTCAGCTACAACTCAGGATTTGATTAATATTCAGGCTGATATTTATTATGTATCCATAATAGATAATAATACATGTACAACAACTGATTCAGTTATTCTTTCCGAGCCTCCTGCATTATCTTCAGCAATTGCAAACACTGATGTAAATTGCTTTGGCGATAATGACGGTTTTATAAATTTATCCGTAAATGGCGGAGTTTCTCCATACTCATATCTTTGGTCTAATTCACAGATTACCGAGGACCTTATTAATATTCCAGCAGGGAATTATTCAGTCACTGTTACAGCTAATAACATTTGTACGTTAACTGCTAATGTTACAGTGACACAACCACCACAACTAACAGTAACAATTTCTGCACAATCAAATGTCAGTTGCAATGGCGGAAATAACGGTATGGCTTTCGTCAATGCTTCCGGTGGGGTTTCGCCTTATGGTTATTTCTGGTCGGATGGACAAACTCTTGCATTAGCTGCAAATTTATCAGCAGGAATATATGTCGTTACTGTCACGGATAATAATTTATGCACAGTTGCGACAACAGCCACTATCACTGAACCAGCGATATTAAATGCCGGAATTACCGGGCAGACGAATATAAGTTGCAATGGACTGAATGATGGCGATGCCACAGCCGGTATTTCCGGCGGAATATCTCCGTTCGACTATGTCTGGTCAAACGGTACATCAACAATGAACACCGGAATGACAACAAATACGGTATTTTTCCTGAATGCCGGGACATACAATGTTATTGTCACTGATAATAACAATTGTAAAGATACCGCTTTCGTTACAATTACAGAACCTGCTGTTTTGTCTGCAAATATTTCTTCACAATCTGATGTCAGCTGCTATAATGGCAATGACGGTACGGCAACAGTTACACAAAATGGGGGGACTCCTGCATACACATATTTATGGAACACTGGGGAAAGTACAGACGCCCTACAGGGCGTCTCTGTCGGAACTTATATAGTGACGGTAACTGATGCAAATAGCTGTACAGCAACAGTCAATGTAACAATCGCCCAACCTGCTGCTTTAACAGCTACCATAACCACACAAATAAATGTCAGTTGTGACGGTGGTGGTGATGGCAGTGCGACTGCAACAGGGGGCGGAGGTACGGCTCCATTCAGTTATGTATGGAATGACCCGGTACCTGCACAATCAACAGCCACAGTTACCGGCTTAACAGCAGGTACATGGACAGTAACTGTAACCGATGCTAACTTATGCACTTCGACAGTTGCTATAACGATAACAGAACCAGGTGTATTGAATGCAATAATCACCTCGACAACTAATGTCAGTTGCAATGGAGGTAGTGACGGAGGTGCAACAGCATTGGCGTCAGGCGGAACTCCACTATATACATATTTATGGAATAGTGGGGACACTTCGGCTTCGCTCAGTGGCCTTTCTGCCGGGACTTATATAGTGACCATAACCGATGCCAATAATTGTACAACAACGGCGACTGCCAATATTACACAACCGTCGGCATTAACCACTACTATAACAGGCACTGAAACGTTATGTATCGGGGCTTCGACTGGCTCAGCCACCGTTACTGTAACTGGCGGCACTCAACCATATACATATCTTTGGGATGCGGCTGCGGGCAATCAATCAACGCCCACAGCAAGCGGTCTGGAAGCAGGGACATATTCAGTGACAGTGACAGATGCAAACAGTTGCACGGCAACAAACAGCTTTACGGTAACCGAACCGTCGGCGCTTACAACCACACCTTCGAGCATAAATTCGACATGCGGAGCGTCAAATGGGACTGCATCAGTAAACGTAACAGGCGGCACAGGTGGCTATAGTTATGACTGGTCGCCTGATGGGTACACGGGTGATGGGACCAATACATATTCAGCCCTTCCTTCCGGTTCATACACAGTGACAGTAACCGATGGAAATGGTTGTACAATAAGTCAAAACATAACAGTAAATAATACCAATGGTCCTGCAGCGAGCATTTTATCTCAAACGAATGTATCATGTAATGGCGGAGCGGATGGACAAGCCACTGCAACGCAATCAGGCGGGACAGGTCCGTATAATTATATATGGAACAATCCGGCGCCGGCACAGTCTGCTGCAACAGTAACCGGCTTAACAGCAGGAACATGGACAGTAACTGTAACAGACTCGAATCTATGCACCGAAACAGCAAATGTGACTATCACCGAACCAACTGCAGTTACTGCCTCATTAAGCTCACTGACAAGTGTCAGTTGTAACAGCGGCGGCGATGGAAGTGTTACTGTTACTGCAGGTGGAGGAACTCCTGGATACACATATTTATGGAATGACCCGCCGCCTCAGCAAACTAATGATACTGCAACCAATCTCAGCGCCGGTATTTATACCGTTACGGTAACAGATATTAATGGATGTACGATAACCGATTCAATAATTATTAGTGAACCTTCTCAATTTACTGTAATTATAACTTCTGCGGATGTTAGCTGTTTTGGCGGAAGCGACGGCTCAGCATCACTATTTACAACCGGCGGGACCCCGCCATACACATACCTTTGGAATGATGTGGAACAAAGTACAACTGAAACCGTCAATAATCTGGCTGCTATCGGATATACTTGCACTATTACAGATTTTAACGCCTGTACAGTTACAGCAATGATTACAATAGAAGAACCTGCAAAATTATTAATTCAAATTGCCGTTACAGATGTCTTATGCTTTGGATATGCTACCGGTTCTGCAACGGTGCTTGTTACAGGCGGTACCCCTTCCTATTCATACAATTGGTCAAGCGGCGGAAACAGCACTGTCGAAACCGGATTATCTGCCGGTAGTTACACAATCACTGTAACAGACATTAATTCATGCTCTGTCGTTGATACATTTATTATTACCCAACCACCTTCAGCTTTAGTGATTCATATTTCCCATACAGATGCTTCATGTTATCAGGGAAACGATGGAACTGCCACTATTTATGACGTTGAAGGCGGTACACTACCCTATCAGTACGCCTGGTCGGATTATCAGACTACACAAACTGCAGTAAATCTGCAAGACGAAATTTATACCGTCACCGTAACTGATAACAACGGTTGTAAAGCAATTCAGATTGTTGATATTAATGCTGCTGAACAAATTTTAGTGACACCCGCAATAACTGCTACCAGTTGCATGGGCAATGATGATGGTGTAATCACGCTATCTGTTTCAGGCGGTATATTGCCATATTATTATCACTGGTCAAACGATTCATCAAGATATACGGTAAATGGTCTGAGAGCGGAAACATATTTTGTAACCATTACTGATGCAAATAATTGTTCTTTGACAAATTCATACCAAGTAACTGACTCGCCAAACGATTGCCTTGAAATTCCCGATGTTTTCACCCCTAACGGCGACGGTTACAATGATACATGGGATATTAAAAATATTGATGTTTATCAGGATGTGTCCATTGAAATTTACAACCGATGGGGAATATTAGTTTTTGAATGTGAACATGGGTATTCAGAACCATGGGATGGAAGATATAAAAATAAAAAAGAATCATTACCTTTCGGGCCATATACATATATTATTGATTTACAGAATGGTTCGGATAAGATTACAGGTGTTGTTACAATTGTTAAATAATAGACTTATAGGGAAAATAGAACGCAGATAACACAGATAATTATAATGAACGCAGAAAAAAAATAATTATTAATAAATTAGTAAGTTCTCAATACTTGCAGGTATTATTTGAACAATAGAACATTTGAACATTTGAATAACGAAT
>JACQWN010000283.1 GCA_016209245.1 Bacteroidia bacterium | reverse complement strand
TCGTGGCAAATTTGGACATTATGGACAGACACTATTTAATTCAGATCCTGTTTTAAATCTGACAGTAAATCTTCAATATCTTCAATACCGACGGAAACCCTTATTAATGAGTCATTAATACCAATTTTTTTCCTTTCTTCCGGTGGCAATGATGAATGAGTCATTAAAGCAGGATGTTCAATCAATGATTCAACTCCACCAAGGCTTTCGGCTATAGAACTGTACATAAATTTTTATTTTGTTTTACCAAACAAATTAATCCATTCCGCCAAACCATCAGAAAGACTATATAAATTAGTATATCCATGTTTGTTTTCCAGGTATCTTATCACGCTTAAACTTTTAATGCCCCACCGGCAAATCACAATTACTTGTTTTGTTTTTGAAATCATAATGTACTTTTCCGGTATTTCGGTAAAAGGGATTAATTTCCCGGTAATATTAAATTTTTCATATTCCGAAGGTTCTCTTATATCAATAATCTGAATATCCTCATTATCTGCGATTTTTTGTTTTAACTCTATGGCTGATATTTGTTTTATTGATTTGCAGTCGGGTGTGCAAAAATCATAATGATCGCTAAGCTCTTTGATTTGCGAATTTTTTTCATCCTTTGATAAAGTAACAAGATGATAATCCAATGTTAAAGCGTCAAACAGTAACATTTTGCCGCTAAGAACCTGACCTAAGCCCGTTATTATTTTTATAGTTTCGTTTGCCTGTAAACAACCGATAATTCCGGGTAAAACACCCATAACTCCGATTTCTGCACATGTCGGAGCTTCAAGAGGGTCGGGCTGTTCAGAACAAAAACAACGGTAGGTTGGTCCACCCTGATAATTAAAAACGGATAACTGACCTTCAAACTTATGTATCGCTCCTAATACAAATGGTTTTTTCAATATTACACATGCATCATTTACTAAGAATTTGGTGGGAAAATTATCGGACCCCTCAACAACAATATCATAATTCCTGATAATATCAAGGGCATTGTTTTTATTAAGTTTCGTAAAATGTGCATGATAATTAACATGGGGATTCATGATTGCAAGTCGTTCTTTAGCAACCAGAACTTTTGGCTTGTCAATGTCACTATCGGAAAATAATATCTGACGATGAAGGTTTGTTTCATCAACAACATCATAGTCTATAATACCGATGGTCCCGACACCTGCTGCGGATAAATACATTAAAACCGGACATCCCAGGCCACCTGCACCTATTACAAGAACTTTGGCATTTTTTAATTTTTCTTGTCCTTCCTGTCCAAGTTCATGTAATATTATCTGACGGATATATCTCCTTATTTCTTCTTGTGATAACATTTGAAATTGCTGTTTTTTATCAGAAAAAAATTGGTTTTAACTACTTAATAATGTTTGTAAAAGTTTCGATAAAATAATTAATATCATCTTCGGTATTATATCTGCCAAGGCTGACACGTATTGCACCTCACGCCTCAAACTGATTATTTCCGATTGCCTGTAAAACATGAGAAGTGCTTTTCGTAGTGTCATTATTTGAACAGGCAGAACCTGTTGAAACTACAATACCTTTTTCGTAAGCTCAAACTGATTTCAGAACATCAAGTTAATTAATCCTAACTCCGTAGGAGTTGAACATGAATAACCCCCAATTTCATTGGGGGAAACAATGCAATGAGAACTACAACCCTGAAAGGGTTGAACATACAGCTTATTTTTGTTCAACTCCTTCGGAATTGATGTCATCATTTGTTCGTTTAACCCCCAATGAAATTGGGGGTTATTCACATTTAATCCCTTCGGGATTTTAAATTCTCTGAAATCAGTTAGAACTTACCAATGCTATTCTTGGATCATGTGTAACGAAAACAAATATTTTTCAACTTTTTCCTGTTGTCCATCTTTTCCAACGCCCCCAATTATTGTTATCTTATTAATATCCATTTATTTATGTTTTTATTAAAAATATTTTTACAAAAATATACATAATATCTATTGACTTAGTGTATATTTGCATTGAAGTTTATATAAATGAATATTAAATCTTCAATATTTATTACTATTATTCTTAATAATCATGTCAAACAATAGATGTACACATGGGATATGGAAAGTATTTTACACAACAGTAACTGGCTAAAAAGAATCGCTTTGCAATTCATTACCGAAAAAGATTTCGAAAAAATTGAGAGAACATCAGTTAACTTGAAATTTAAAAAGAATGAAATAATTTTAAAACAGGGGAATAAACCAACACATATTGCATTTATGCAAAGTGGCGTTGTAAAATTCAATTATGAAAATGAATTGAATAAAAATATCATTCTTTCTTTGGTTGCAGCTCCTAAAATTTTAGGCGGGGCAAATTTATTTTATAAGGATAACAATCTTTTTTCAATTATCGCAGTTGAAGATTGTGAAATAATATTAATTGATTCTAATGTTCTTCTTGATTTATTACGTAATAATGGGAAGTTTGCTGTTGCTCTTTTTCAAGTGGCATCAGATATGTTTAAAAAATCCATATTGAATTTTATAAGCTTGGCAAATAAACAGAAAGAAGGCAGGATAGCAGACATTATTTTATATTTATCAGAAAATGTATATCATAGTAATTCATTTAATTTGTCTCTCACCCGTAAGGAATTAGCAGAATTTGCATGTTGTTCGCCGGAAAATGTAATTATGACTTTATCAAAATGGCAAACTGAAAAAATCATTGATATGTCAAAAAAACATTTTGAAATAATAAATATTGAGAAACTTAAACATATAAGTAAAATCGGATAATTTATGCTTACACAGAAAACGAGGTATTCAATGTTAGCATTGACAAGGCTGGCAAAGGAATATGGAAAGGAAACATTGTCTATAAGCCAAATAGCAGAGAGTGAGCTCATTCCAAAACGTTTTTTAGAATCTATCCTTTTAGAACTAAAAAAAAATGGTTATCTTGGTAGTAAATTTGGTAAAAACGGTGGTTATTATTTAATGAAGAGACCAGAGGACATTACCCTTTTGGAGATAATCAGGCTCTTTGAAGGGTCTGTTGCTCTGCTTGCCTGCACATCAGAGAAGTTTTACCAGCCTTGTGAGCATTGCAAAGATGAGAACACCTGTGTAATTCGCCATACATTTAAGGATATTAGGGACTTTACTCTTAATAAATTATCAAATACTAATTTTGCCATGCTGGTTTTTAATCAGGATTAATATGAAAAAAATTCTCTTTTCTGCAATTACAATTTTCTTGACCGGAAGTTCAGAGTTATGCGTCTGGAGAATGTCCGGTTAAATACTACCTGGTGGATGATTATGCTAATACAAACTGTACGACACTTACTAACTGGGGAAATTCGAACATAGGAACAAATTCAACGAAATTCTCCAATGCGGCTATTTCAATGAACGATTATGGCGGACCCGGCATGCCCAAAATTGTTGTCGTCGGTGGTCTGGATCATCATGTATATTATAATTCAAATGATACGGTAAATGCAACTGCACTGCAAAATGCCATAAATTTTGCATGTACCACAGGAATAAATAATCATAGTATTTCTGATGCAGGGGTTACGGTTTTTCCTGTTCCATCAACAGGGTCATCACTTATCAATTGTATTATTGAAAATAGAACCACCGTATCTATTGAATTATTCGACATTAGAGGAATAAAGGTCAAGACCATTCTTGAAAATTCTTTCAGGATGCCCGGAGAATTTAATATCGAAATAAATACTTCGTCTTTGTCAGATGGTATCTATTTCTTGAAGGTAAAAAGAGGAGGAAAGACGGATTTTATAAAATTGATTGTTTCTAATTAGTGTCTGTCTTTAAAGTCAATCCACAAAAAAAGAATAGCCACGAATTACACGAATTTATACGAAAAAATTAGTTTTAATTCGTGCAATTAGTGGCAAATTTGGACATTACGGACAGACACTAATTAGTGTCTGTCCATAATGTCAATACACAAATAAATATATCGACACGAATTACACGAATTTACAGGAAAAAAATATTTTTAATTCGTGCAATTCGTGTCATATTCAGAGTTTATGGACAGACACTAATTAAAAAAAAATTGCATGGACAGGTTTCTCAAAGTCTAGCTATTAAACATGATTTTTTACCTATGAAAAAAATGTTTAACGTAATCTCTATTGGAACGGTACTTTACCTGTTTTTTTCTTACGGTGTATATTCGCAATGCTGCTCCGCCGGTAGCGGAAGTCCGATTGCCGGTGGCACTTCGCATGGTGTCCTTATGGAAAAACAATTTGAATTAAATGGTAATTATCAATATATTCAGACCAGGAAATTCCTTACAGGCGATTCGGATGCGAGAGATTTTCTAGATAAATATTTCAGCAATTACGGATATTTCCGCATGGCCTATGGTTTAAACAAAAATTTTACTTTGTCCATCGAATCCGGTTACTATTTCAATAAAACACAAATCGGATTAAATAAAACTGATACTAATTCATCCTCAGGAATCGGCGATCTGATAATTTTCCCGCGCTACCAGGTTTATAATAAAACTTACGAAAATGGAAAATTCGAAATGACAATTGGCATGGGAATAAAAATACCGTTAGGGAAATATAATGATTCAGTCGGTAAGGTTGAACCGTTCTCCGGACAAAAGTACTACATTACTATGCCTCCTGCAGTACAGCCAACCAACGGTTCACACGATTTTATTTTTTATTCTTTCATTTACCGCGAATGGCATAAAAAATCTTTTAAAATTTTTGCAAATGGACTTTATTTGAGAAAGGGATGGAATCCAAACGGTGAGAAATTCGGCGATTATGCCAGTATTGGAATTTTTATCGGGAAAATATTTTTCCATTATTTGGGAGCTACACTTCAATTGAAAGGCGAATGGATCGCGAAAATGAAATACAATAATGACGTTTATCTCATGGGGAGCTATAATTATGATCCGGAAGATACAGGAAATAGAAAAATCCTGTTAGTCCCTCAACTCAGTTACGCCTTTAAAAATAGATGTACTATATATTTACTCAGTGAATTTCCAGTTTATCAGTACGTTAATAAAACACAGATTGCTTCTCAATACCTGATTACTGCTGGTATTTCATATCGCTTTATGCTTTCTGTAAAGTCTACAGAGAAATAATGCTGGCAGAATCTAAAGAGTATCCCTTGTTTCACCACACGTAAGCATCATATTTCCGTAATACGGATTTTGAACCTGCTTTTCAGCACTCAACCAAAATGCACCGATTTTTTGATTTGCCATCGGGCAGAATTGAATGTACGCTTTATTATTACCTGTTCCAAATGCTTTGAATATTTTAATAAGGTTTTCAG
>JACQWN010000095.1 GCA_016209245.1 Bacteroidia bacterium | reverse complement strand
TCTTTTTGTCTTTAGAAAGCCCGGAGCGTTCAAAATACAGGGATTCTATCTGTCTTTGCAGTTCCCTTATACTCCAGGTTCCTTTCACACATTCCATTTCATAAAAAGCCCTCTTTAAAGGATCATCTATTTTAACCAGTTCGACAATATGGGAAAAAGACAAAGTTTGAAGTATTCTTGCAGGTTCAAGACCGATATTGATTCGGGCATTTTTAACCTTAGTTAAAAACTGCAAGGCTTTTATATCTATAACCTGCAATTGTTCAGACGGTGTCTGAACAATTGATGTTTTTGATGAGATTTGAGATTTGTCAGACACTGCCTAACCAATTTGCATGGCTCTGAAAAAGTCAGACACTGTCTGACCAATTTGAGGATAAATAAGGTAAAACTGACGGAATATTTTAAGGTGTGTTTCGGAAATGCCTTTAATGCTGATTTTTTCGGTATAAATATGGTTTCAGGAAATAGGAAAAAGTTCATCAAGCTCTTTCACTGCTAACATAGTTGTCTCTTTAAATTTATTAACATATAGAGGTAATTCATTAATTTTTTCAGCATTTTTAGCATTCATCTCCAAAGTTTTTAAAACATCGGTAAGATTGCTCATACCCATCAGTGAGACTGAGGCTTTCGCCTTATGAGCGACAGAACCAAGCGCTTGCCAATCGCCGGCATTTAAAGAAGCATCCATTTGAGCAATAAACTCGGGAATCTGGCTTTTGAAAATATCAACAAGCTCCTTAATAAGCTCAATATTTCCTTCAGTCATTTCTTTCAGATATGACAAATCAATGTATTTTGTTTTATTTTCCATTTTTTAATACAACTTTTAATACTTTCTCAATTAACTCATCCGCTTTAAATGGCTTTGAAATATATTCATTCATGCCGCTGGCAAAACATTTTTCTTTTTCTCCGACTATTGCAGCAGCCGTTACAGCAATAACGGGTATGTTCTTTTTTGCATCCTCAAAATTATTTCTGATATAATTAGTAGCTTCATAGCCATCCATTACCGGCATATGCAAATCCATAAGTATTGCGTCGAAATTGCCGGAGCTTAATTTTTCAATAGCTATTTCTCCATTTTCAGCCACATCAACATTAAAATTATGTCTTTTAAGAATAGTAACGGCAAGCATTTTATTCATCTCGTTATCCTCGACTACCAATACATTGATATCTTGTGGAGCTTTAGCAGTTGGTTGTTTTATCAAATGTATTTCTTTCTCATCAGATTGTTTTGTTGGAATTTTAACAATTTTTTCAAAAGTAAGATTGAAAGTAAATGTACTTCCCTTTCCTGCTTCGCTTTTAACAGAAATCTGCCCTCCCTGTAATTCAATCAACTGCTTTGTAATTGTCAAACCTAAACCAGTTCCTCCATATGCTCTTTTTGAATCGCTTTTTACCTGCGTAAAGCTTGTAAATATAGTCGGAATATCTTCCTTTTTAATACCAATTCCTGTATCTGCAACAGAAAACAATAATGTTACCGTATGTTTTGATTCATTAATTTTTTTTACACGGATGCTTATATTCCCTTTCAGAGTAAATTTTACAGCATTTCCTGCAAGATTCAGCAATATTTGCTGAAGCCGGATTTCATCACCTGTTAAATAGTCGGGTACATTATCTTCAATATGAAATGAAAAAGAAAGCCCTTTCTCCTTTATAAGAAATTGTAAAGTGCTATTAATTTTCATCAGAATGAAATATAAATTAAACCGTACTTTTTCAAATTCAATTTTCCCGGCTTCAATTTTTGAAAAATCGAGAATATCGTTGATAATGACCAAAAGATTATCAGCTGAAGTACAGATATTTTCAAGATACTTATATTGTTCGTTAGTTAACCGTGAATCCATTAACAGGTTCGACATTCCCAGAATTGCATTCATTGGTGTCCGGATTTCGTGACTCATATTGGCAAGAAATTGATTCTTAATTTTTACTGACCGTTCGGCTTCTTCTTTTGCAAGCAACAGTGCAAGATTTTGTTTTTCGATTTGCGATAACATCTGGTTGAAGTCATCTGTCAGCTTGCCAAGCTCATCATTTCTTTTCTTTTCAATTCTGATTGAATAATCATTCTTTTCTGAAATATCCTTCATCGCTTTTAGTATATTCACAATAGGCCGTGATATTACTTTCTGCAACTGAGTTGATAGCAAAAATGCTATGAATAAAGCCAATATCAAACTAACAGTAATAATGAAAAAGAAATTTGCCGAGCGTTCGTAATATTTTTTAATATCCGATTCAATATAAACCGAACCGATTATTTCTTTGTATAATTTGACCGGCTTAATAATAATGATAGTTTTGTCAGTATAAATAACAGTATCAAGCTTAAAATCGGGAGATTTATAATTTGGATAGTTTAATTTAACTTTTTTATATTTTGCGAGAGTGTCATTATCAAGATTTATAATAAATGCCTGTAAAATATGTTTATCAACCGATAATGAGCTTAGAGATTCTTTCGCTGTATGGCGATCGTTAAAAATTAATGCTGCATTATTATGATTACCTATCATATTTGCTAATATTGATAGTTCTTCGGAACGGGAACTCAAAAAAACTGATTTGTCATATATTATAAATATTAAGCCCGCAAGTAAAAGCGCAATAATATTTACAAGCAGAATTACCAACACTATTTTTGATTTTATAGAAATCGGCTTAATAGATATTTTCGTCATATTTTACAATTTTTGCTAATGTCAGTAATTTTGAGCTTATAATCAGATTAGCCCGGAGCGCAGCCTCATTATTTATTTCAAATTGCTTGTTGGCATGCTTTAGTGTAAAATTGATGATACCACCTGATTCACAAAAATTATCAATATCATCCCCGATTGTTAAAACAGGTTTGTTCTTAAGAAGGGACAATAGATTATTAACAATATTCTTTTCAGCGGAAGTAATTATCAAAATCTGACAATTTATTTCCTGAGGTTCTTTATAAACTTTTATTGTCCAATCTTTTCCTTTAATTTGTCTGTCGGCAATTACTACCGGAAATATTTCAGTAAATCTGTCATCCCCAAATATTCCTATAATAAAGGGCTTATCATTACCTGGCATTGCACTGTCGGGCCATTCAATAAATTTCGAGAAATTAAAAATATAGGCCGTTTTTACTTCATACTCGGTATATTGCTGGCTGAATGAATTATTAATAAAAAGCGGAATCATTCCAAAAATCAATGTGGAAAAAAAAGTACAAAGCTGTATATTGATTATTTTTATGCCCAATTTTTAAAGGTATTTCGTAAATATTTAGTTATGGACGTTATTATCCCACCGAAGTACGAAAAAATTACGAACTTATAAGGAAGTTGGTAGTTGGTAGTAGTAGTTGGTAGTTTTTATTTTCTCTTTTTATTAACTACCAACTACCGCTACTAACTACCAACTTTTTTTATTATTCGTAATTCGTATATTCGTAAAAAATTCGTACTTCGATGGGATAATCACCAAAAAATAATGATCTAAACAGTAATAAATAAAATACAAAAATAATAATTTTACACAGGTTTTTTAAAAAAAAATTTTGTAGTCTTTTTATTAGAAATTATAATATCATTATTTCATTTACGACATGAAAACGAATAACATAAAAATTCTTTTAATAAATCCCCCAAGATCTCCTGAAAATAAAATATTAGAATATGCTCCACCGGAAGCTGCCCCGTTCATACATAAAAAGCTGATTGGTCCTCCGTTAGGTTTATTGACCGTAGCCACTGCAGTTAAAGATTTTGAAGTTTTGGTATTCGATATGAAAGGCGAATATGATTTAAACCCTGATGCCCCTTGTCTGGAACAAATGACCATAAATCTTTTACAAAGTTTTAATCCCGATATTGTCGGTGTTACGCTGATAACATCGGAACTTTATTATGGACTGGAAATATTCAGAGCTTCAAAAAAATATAACCCGAAAATTCTTACTGTAGCCGGAGGATTGCATGCCACTCTATGTCCAGGAGATTTTAATGATAAATCGGTGGATATTGTTTGTCCGGGACAATCGGCTCACACATTCAGAGAAGTCGTTTTATGTAAAAAAAATTATCTGCCTTTTTCTGATGTCAGTGGAATCCTGATAAATACGACTAATGGTCTGATTTTTACAGGGAAGCCTTCAAAAAAGATAAATGCTGCCGCTCAAGATTTCCTTATGCCCGACAGGAATCATTTAAAAAAATGGATTAATAGTTATAAAGTCGGTAAAAATCCAAATCCTGCAACTTATATTTTTACATCGCTTGGTTGTCCGTACAGATGTTCTTTTTGCTCAATCTGGCCAACTTTTAAAGGTTGTTTTTACCAACGGAATATAGAAAATGTTATCGAAGAACTAAAAATGTTAAATGATTATCCAATTGTTCGTTTTGCAGATGCAAACACTATAATAGATGTAACCTTTATTAACCGCCTTTTTGACCGGATTGTTGAAGAAGGGATAAGCAAAGATTTCGTTATGGACATCCGCTTCGATACCGCTGTGAAATACCCTGAACTAATCGTCTCTGATAGAAAATGCAATTTCAATTTTTCACCGGAATAATATTTTACTGCGTGGAAATTATGTAATACCTAATGATTACGAAGATAATGATTTTAAAGCTCTTGCCGCATTTGCAGATAAAAACAGAGTTAGTTATGCCGGGTATACCATACTAAGCCCAATGCCGGAAACAGTTTTTTATAACGAAGTCAAAGACCTGATAATAGATTTTGATTTACGCAAATACAATTTTTTTAATTCTGTATTAAGAACCAAGCTCCCAATGGAAAAGTATTATGAAAATATCGGGAAGCTCTGGTTAATAAAAAAAGGCGCTGAAGTCATTTGATATTTAAAGATGAAAAAAGTTTTATTCGTAAATACAAATATAGAAAAAATGCCATATCCGGTACCGCCTCTTGGTATTTGTTTACTGGCACAGACTATTAAACATAAGTATCAGGTAAAAGTATATGATAGCCTGTTTGATGAAGGAAAAAACCTGATATCGCTGATAAGATCATTTAACCCGGACTATATCGGACTGACCATAAGAAATATTGATAATATGATTATTGATTCCACGGATTATTATATCACTGACATAATAAATCTGTTTATAAAACCAATCAGACAAAATTCTTCCGCAAAACTGATTATCGGAGGAAGCGGTTTTAGTATTTTCCCATTTGAACTTTTCGCTCTTTTTAATGCAGATTATGGATTTATAGGGGAAACAGATGAAAATTTGCTGTTATTATTGGATTGCTTAGAGAATAATAAACCCATAGAAAATATAGAAGGTCTTATAACAAAATCTTCTGAAAGGGGAAAATTAAAACGTCGCTCTAATGCGGGGGAAATTTTCAATCTTCATTTTTCCGAAATAGATAAGCATATTGATTTTAATCCTTATAAAAGCAGAGGTGTATATTCTATACAGACAAAGAGGGGATGCCGTCATAAATGTATTTATTGCACTTATCCCCTTATTGAAGGAGGAATATGCAAAATTCGTACTCCGGAGAGCATCGCTGAAGAAATCGAACAAGCATACCACAGACAAGGATTCATTACTTTCGAGTTTGTTGATTCTATATTCAATGACCCGCCCGGACATGCAGAAGCCATCTGCAGGGCTTTAATAAAAAAAAATATTAAAATCCGTATAAGAACCATGGGTATTAATCCGCAACATTGTTCTACAGAGATGTTTAAACTCATGCTTAAAGCGGGGTTTACCCAGATTGACTGCTCCCCTGACTCCGCTTCGCCTGCTATGATTAATAATTTAAAAAAAAATTTTACCGTGCAGAATTTATATAATACAGCACGCCTTATAAAAGAATATAATATACCTGCTATGTGGTTCTTTATTTTCGGAGGACCGGGCGAAACCGAAACCACTATTAATGAATCTTTAGACTTTATTGACAAGTATATTTCAACCGATGATATGGTTCACATTACTACAGGATTGCGAATATATCCCGGCACTGACCTGCACTGCTTAAGTATCAATGACGGTATTATAAAAAATAATACAAACCTGCTGATGCCTCCGGTTTTCTATATTTCAAAACAATTAAATAAAGAAAAAATTTCCCATATTCTTAAAACCATTGCCCTGACGCGACCAAATTGTATTCCTGCTTCCGAGTCAAAACCTGACCCGGAAATGTTGAAACAAGCTCTTGAGTTAAGGAAATTAAGAAAATTAGACGAGCCAATGTTCAGAACGCTTCTCAGGATACGCAAAAGCAGAAATAAAATATGATGTTTTTATAACTATTTAGGTCAATGTTATTTCATATGTATATTATTCCAACGAAGTACGAATTTATTACGAACTTACGAATTACGAATTTGCCTGCCACGAACCCTTTCGTAATTCGTAAATTCGTATTTTTTTCGTACTTCGGTGGAATAATAACGTTTATACCCAAATAGTTACATGTTTTGTTAAATTATTCTTTCAATAAACTGCAAAATTCTACTCAGAGGATAAATTTTTATTTCCTGGTCAAAAAATTTTCCTATTTTATAAAGGCTTTTCCCTGCTCCGCATTCAAGCATTATTTTCACTTCTAAAGCGCATAGCTTTAATATTGTTTTGTACCAATTGATTTTATCGCCAATATTATTTATCAGTTCCTGCATAACGTCTGCCGATGTCGTTATTAGTCTTTGGTCAACTAAAGAAACTACGGGTATAACAGGATTACAAAAATCAAGTGGAACTATATATTCTTTAAACTTATTTGATGCCGACATCATGTATTTTGAATGATAAGGAACAGAAACGGGTAACATCCGGGCTAACAAAGCCCCTTCAGAAAATGCATGTTGCACAATGGTTTTGACTTCTTCGTATTTTCCTGAAATTACAAAACTATGCCTGCTATTGATATTGATTATCTCCGTATCGGAGTTATGATAAGCGATTATATCCGCTAAATCGTCATGGTCAATTCCGCCTATTGTCCCCATACCATATCGTTGCTTTTCTATCTCGCTGATAATTGTCTGATAGGCCTTCATGATGAGATATGCTCCCTCTTCAAATGAATAGACCCCGGCGTGATACAGAGCTGCATAAAGCCCCATGCTGTATCCGGCTAAGTAATCGCCGTAAATATTTTTCTTTTTTAATATGTCCGATACATTGCAGCTAAATACATAAGCCATTAACTGCGATTTAAGCTCATCGTCCAAAAAATTATTATTTATTATATCAAAACAGCTAATATCAATGCCTGTTCCTTCTGTCGCTCTTTTGAGTAAATTTTTAAATTCATCTGAATAGCGCGATAATATTTCAACTTCATCTCCACAATATTCCCGTCCAAATACAGGAAAAATTAATGCATGTTTAAATTTCATGTTACTATTCAGCCATCAAGGACGCTAAGTTTCACTAATTTATTTATAGCAGCGCCAATTATATTGTAAACTTCTTCATAGTATAATAAATCTCCCTTCATTTTAGTGTTCCTTCGTGTAACTTCGTGGCTGAATTGTTACCCCAAATTAATGATATTATTCTCATGTTCAATAATAAGCATCTGCATATCAATCAGTTGTCCTATCGTTTCAACAGGGTGCTGAACGGAATATTTACCGATAGTTCTAAGCTCTATATTGAGGTTATATTTCTTTATAAAAATTTGAATTAATTCCAGAAACATCAAAGAATCGCCGTTCAGGTCGTTAATAATATTGGTATTATCATTTATTTT
>JACQWN010000282.1 GCA_016209245.1 Bacteroidia bacterium | reverse complement strand
TTTACAGGACTGCATGATTTTTATCTGATGTATCAGGGTTGGATGCTTGCAAAAAGAGAATGATGATTAGAAAATGAAAATCTATAATAACTATTTGATAATTATTGTCTTAACTTTAGGAGTGTATAAACAGTAGCTATGAATAGAGAGGGGAAGGGGGTGAGTATGCTTCTTAAGTTAACACATATGGGTTTTAGTCCACTTTCTGACTTTTCAGCAAACCCTAATTTATAGTTTTAAATTCTAGCATTCTTTTTTCTTTTATAGAATCGCTTATTTGTCCGGTCAGGTATTTTTCAATCATCAAACTGGCGATGGGAGCGGCCCATACGCCTCCGAAACCGGCATTTTCGACATATACGATAATGGCAATTTTAGGTTCTTCCATAGGGGCGAAGCACATAAAACCGGAATGGTCCTTTCCTTTTACGTTCTGAACGGTTCCTGTTTTTCCGCAAATCTTGATGCTGTCAAGCTTTGCTCCCCAATATGCAGTTCCGCCCGCTTCATTTACTGCAGAATACATCCCTTGTGTAATGACATCAAAATATTTAGTATTGATTTCTGATTGTGCTGAAAGCCCAACGGCCTTTTCCGTACCATTTATCATAAAAGCCGCAATCGGGTATCAACCCGCCTGTTGAGCCGGGAATATCTATTTTAAGCGGTTTGCCAAAGCCCATCGAGCAAACATATTTTCGCCATTGGTCAAGGCCATTTCTGCTGTCGTCAAACAAATTCTTTGATATGCCGCGCAGGATGATTTTTCGAAATACTTTATAAAAATAAGTATTACACGAAAATTGTATGGCTTGTTTCAGGTTAGCCGCCGAAGGATGATTGTGACATTTGACAGGTGCATCGCCGCATGAGGCGCCTGTATTTTCCGTAATGACTTGCTCCTGCAGCCCTACTAATGCCTGTACAATCTTAAAAATCGAACCGGGTGAATATCTCGACGCCATTGCCCTGTTAAACAATGGCTTCAATGTGTCGTTCTTAAATTTTTCATAATTCTTCGACCTGAGATTTCCAACCATCAGATTAGGATCGTACGAGGGATTTGAAATGAAAGCAAGCACTTCGCCTGTTGCAGGTTCAATAGCGACAATGCTTCCAACCTTATTCCGCATTAAGTATTCTCCATATTCCTGTAATCCGGCATCAAGGGTTGTAATAAGATTTTTTCCGATAATTGCTGCAGTATCGTGAGCCCCATTCAGATAATTCCCTTGAATGCGGTTATGGACATCAACAAGATATTTTTTTACTCCTTTTTCACCACACAGCATTTTCTCATACGAACATTCTAATCCACAAATCCCGATATAATCCCCTGGTTTATAGTAGGGATTTATTTTAGTAACTTTATCATTTACCTCTCCGATATAACCTAATACATGTGAAGCTATTTTCCTTGGATATTTACGCAGAGTCCTCGATTGCATGAACATACCAGGATATTTATACAATATTTCCATTAATCGGGCATATTGTTCAGCAGTAATTAGCTTAACTAAAACCGATGGTTTATAATATGAATATTTTTTGGCTTTTATAATGCCGGTTATTAAAGTATTTTTGCTGATATCAAGGACATTGCATAACAATATCGTATCAAATTTTCTTACTTGCTTGGGAATAATCATCAAATCATAAGATGCCTGATTGTAAACAAGTATTTCCCCGTTTCTGTCATAAATAAGCCCGCGGGCAGGATATTGAACCACCGATCTCTGCGAATTATTTTCAGCCGAATGTTTATATCTTAAATCAATAATTTGTATATAAAATAACCGTATTACAAAAATAAATCCGATTAAAATAATAACACCTCCTATAATATATTTCCTGAATGAAAAGTCGTCCATTTATTCCTTGATTATTTTTGAAATTAATCCTTCTTTAATTGCATAATTCGACTGAATCAGCCGGGTAATACTTAATTTATTTATGATAAAATTAATAAATATGCTTCCTATAACAAGCATTTCAACACGCATCAGGTCAACTCCTTTAATTTTTAGCCGGTCTTCAATAGTAGTTGTTAATAAATATTCGTGTAATTTACGGTATTCTTCTATATTAATTTCATGACAGGTTCTGTTATCGGTTTTAAATTGGGCTTGGTCTCTGCAGCAAATCAATCCGGCAAGTGCTGAAAATGTACTGGAAGCGCCGATAAGGGTTTTTACGGGATGTTGTTCTGCTGCCTTGAATAATGGCTGCAGCTCGGTTTGCAAATACTGTTCAAGTGCGGTTATTTCATCTTTTTTTATCGGTTCGCCGGGATGAAAAATTTCAAGTAACCAAGCTATCCCAGAGTTAAAACTTTGTTTCCAGAAGATAGTAACTGAGTTCGCAATAAGAAATTCAATGCTTCCTCCGCCGATATCGAGAATAAGCGCTTTTTCATCTGTCAAAGGGGTTGCCATACGAACGCCGTAATATGTAAGCTCGGCCTCTTCATTTCCGCTTATTACACGAATATCCAGCCCCAGTTCTTTTTTGACATAATCGAGAAAATGAGCGGTGTTTTTTGCATTCCGAAGCGTAGCTGTGCCGATAGAAAAAATTTTTAAGACATGATATCGGCTGATAATATCAATGCACGATTGTAAAGATTTAATTCCTCGCTCAAAAGCATCGTCGGTAATTATATGGCTTGCAAGACCATTTTTCCCGAGCTTGGCTGGAAATTTTTGACGGTGTACCGCACGAAAGCTATGACCAATGTACACATCCGCTATTAATAAATTAAATGTATTAGTACCTATGTCTATTACTGCAACACGCATAAATATAAGACATTTAATACCTTAACCACTTCCACAATTCACGATAAGTTATTTTTTTCCCATACATCAAAATGCCTGTTCTGTAAATTTTTCCAGCCATCCATGTCGTTCCGATAAAAGTCAGGACGAGCAATCCGGCTGAAAGAGCAACTTCCCAATAAGGTACGCCAAAAGGAATTCTTGCCATCATCACAACAGGCGATGTAAAAGGAATAATTGAAAACCAGAAGGCAAGCGGCCCGTTCGGATTGTCAACCATATTGAAAAGCATTATTATTGCCAGAATAAGCGGAATAGTAATAGGAAGCATGAATTGCTGCGTATCGGTTTCATTGTCAACTGCTCCTCCTATTGCAGCAAACAGTGAAGCATATAACAAATAACCGGCAAGGAAGAAAAAAAGAAAAGCTCCGAGCATGACGGGGAAATTAATATCGTTCAGATAAGCCAAAGCATCGGAAACAACCTGATTTATTTCATCTTTATCTGCACCCTTTTTATCGCCGGTTACAGTTGATTTGTCCATAATGCTTATGGTATTGATTGTATCAGGGTCAAGTTTTTCAGCATCAAATTTATCCTGTGAAACAAGCATGGTCTGCGCTCCGGTCACAATCAAAAAAGTAAGCACAACCCATAGAAAAAACTGCGTCAGCCCTACCAGTGCAACGCCTATTATTTTGCCCATCATAAGTTGAAAAGGTCTAACCGACGATACTATTACCTCGACTATTCTGTTTGTTTTTTCTTCAAGGACGCCACGCATAACCTGCGCCCCGAACATAAATACAAACATATAGATAATCAGCCCTGCAATATACCCGAGTATCATCTTAAAATCGGTAAAGCTTTTTTTCAACTGACCTTCTTTAATAATAAAAGTATTTACATTTATATCGGTTTCTACAATCCGTAAGACATCTTCTGAAATACCATTGGCTTTTAGCTTTTCCTTCTGAATTTCATTATCAATTTCACTTTTTACATGCTTTATCATTTCCCTGCTGACATCCTTATCGGAATAAATCTCGACAGAATTGCCCCCCTTTACAATATTTGCAGGGATAAAGAGAATAGCATAATATTTTGTAGAATCGAATTTTTTTTCCGCCTGTTCTATTGATGTATCCGGCGACAATTCAAATTTCAAATATTTTGAGTCATGGATGGCCTGATAAATAATTTTAGTCTGGTCAACAATTTGAATATGTTTCACTTCTTTATCTTCCATAGTTGCGATAACAGCAGGCGCCACCATCAATGCCCCCATTAATATAGGACCTAATATAGTCATTATTATAAATGCACGTCTCTTAACCCTTGTGAGGTATTCTCTTTGAATTATTAAACCTATTTTGTTCATAATTAATTATTCGATATACTTGCTTCCTCTACAACCCTGATAAAAATATCATTCATGCTTGGCAGAATCTCGTTGAACGATATAACATTGCCATATTTCATCATAATGGATAACAATTCATTAGTGTTTGTTTTGGCTGATATTTTTATGCGTAAAGATGTAATATCATTTTGTTGCTTATGCTCCAGAATCTGATATAGGGAAGTAAGTGTCGCTTCAAATTTGTTAAAATATCCCGAGAAACAAATTTCATATGTATTTGTCTTATAATTTTTCTTGATGTCATCAATATGGCCGTTAAGAATACATTTCGATTCATTGATAAGGGTGATATAATCGCAAAGCTCCTCGACAGAAGCCATATTGTGAGTCGAGAAAATAATAGTTGAACCGTTTTGCTTCAGGGCGAGGATTTCCTGTTTAAGGAGATTTGTATTGATAGGGTCAAAGCCGGTAAAAGGTTCGTCGAAGATAAGAAGTTTTGGTTCATGCAAAACGGTAATAACGAATTGTAATTTTTGTGCCATTCCCTTGGATAGTTCTTCTACTTTTTTATCCCACCAAGGCATAATTTCAAATTTGCTGAACCAGTGCTTGATTTTGTGTTGTGCTTCTTTTTTTGAGAGCCCTTTTAAGCATGCCAGGTAAAGAGATTGTTCACCGACTTTCATTTTTTTGTATAGTCCGCGTTCTTCGGGAAGATATCCAAATTGAAGAGTATGCTCTATGGTCAGCTTTCTGCCTTCAAAATATAATTCACCGGCGTCGGGTGCAATAATCTGGTTGATAATGCGTATTAATGTGGTTTTGCCGGCGCCGTTGGGGCCTAAAAGCCCGAAGATACTGCCGCCCGGTACATCAATGCTCACTTTGTCGAGAGCCAGATGATTTGCATAACGTTTTACAACATCTTTAGCACAAAAAATCTCCATGAAAATCTTTATTGAAAATCTGCGTGAAAGTAATAATTATTTGGATTTTATTCAAAATTGCAGAAATATATAATTTTTGGGCATTTGAAAAATATCTTAATTATTATACATCAAACGGGATAGATTTCCACACTATTTTATACCGATATATGAAACAAACGGAATGTACAGACGCCCAATACTTCGACTTCGCTCAGCAACCTATTGGGCATCTCTATCATACCAAATAAATCGGAACAAAATGCGGAAATTTACCCCGTTTTATGTATAATAACTTTTTTCACCCCACCGCAAAATTATTTTTTTTCAAATTTTCTACAATATTTTTTGAACACTTTCCAAAATTTTTAAATTTCACAATGCAACATTTCAAAATATTCTGCGTATTTTAAAAATTCATATCCCCGGAAAAATTACCCTGTGAAACTTTTTTATAACAGTTTCGTAAGAATCTATAGTTGCAATGAAATAAATGAAATTTGTAACTATTAGGTAGGGGCATTATTATCCCACCGAAGTACGAAAAATGTACGAACTTACGAATTACGAAATGGCCAGCGAATTCGTAATTCGTCACGAATTAAAACTAATTTTTTCGTGTAAATTCGTGCAATTCGTGGCTATAGATTTCTTTGTGAACTGACTTTACAGACAGACACTAAATAGTAACAATTTGAAATAAATTTCTGTACCGATGAATTGTAAAATAAAAATTATATTACATTTATACCAAATTTATAGCACAATCTCTGAAACCCTTGATTTTCCAGAGAGAGAGAGAGAGAGAAAGAAAAAAAAAAAATAGATTTTATAAATCTGCACCGACCGGAACAGAAAAACATAGCTGTCTCTTACCTGCTTTTTTACTTCCATTTTTTTTCGCTTAATTATACGCAAAACAAGCATGACTATCCCGGACCTGACAGGTTTTGAAAACCTGTCAGGTCTCATTCAGCATATATTCACAATAATACAAAGTATTAACATTAAAAAACAAGTTTATGAAAACATTATTATTTACGTTGATTGCATCGCTGTTGTATGCAGACGTTGCATTTTCGCAGGCGAACCCGAATAATTTTGAATTTGCAATGTTGTATATTTCAACAGGTAAAACAAGACCACTCTCGAATCCTGCAATAAACACTGACCAGCATTTATCCAATGCCGAGGTTCCCGTTTACGAAAGGGTTTGTATGGTGGAGATGAGCGACACGACCACCATAGCGCATATTTTAATAGATGTCGGTTCGAAGAAAGATAGCGCCGACATATTTTCTTATGCATTTGCGTATGACGATACGCTCGGTCTTCCCGAAGGAACGAGTTATTCCCGTGAAGGGAACCGGCTGCACCTCGGAATTTTCGAAACCCTGCAGACCGATATGTATCACTACAAGGTGCGGATACAGGATAAAAACGGGATAATAAGCGAACCAAAGTATTTTTATTAAAAGAAAATAGCAGAAAACCTGCAAAGAACGCCAGCCCCGAAGGGGCGAAATATTTGCAGCACAGGGCGTAAGCCCTGTGTAAAAAAAATAGCGTTCATCCAAGCGTCGCAAGCACTCAGCCGGTTAGAAGCAGAACGCTACATGCGACGCAATGCAGACAGCAACAATGAAATAAAAAATATTAACAATTAAATTCAGACCTCTACAGCCCCAAGTCAGAATAATTCGATAAACGGTTAATAATCAATTAGTTAAAAACGTCATAATTCAGGATTGGACATTCAAAAAAAGCCCCACTATCATAATTATCGGCTAAATATTTGTATATCAAAAACATAATACAAATGGACAGTTAATACCTGGCATTTATAAAATT
>JACQWN010000281.1 GCA_016209245.1 Bacteroidia bacterium | reverse complement strand
ATTTATCGCTTTCCTTATGGGATTGTCAATCGGGGTCCATTTGTTGAATTTACTGGCAATACCTGCAATTGTGTTCGTTTACTATTTTAAAAAATATCAGGTAAACAGAAAGGGGCTGTTTCTGGCATCTCTTGTTGCAGTTGTATTGTTGGGAATAATCATGTACGGTATCATACCCGGCGCAATAACAATGGCTTCATATTTTGAGCTGCTCTTTGTCAACGGTCTGAAAATGCCCTACAACACAGGCATTCTGTTTTATGGAATATTGCTCCTTACATCATTAATTGCAGGACAATATTTCAGCTATTCAAAAAAGAGATATACCGGTCTAAATTCTTTTTTATTTTCTCTATCGCTTATCCTGCTCGGTATTCCTTTACTCGTGAAGAATCTGCTGCTCGTTTTCACTTTAGGCGGTGTCATTGCATTCGCCATTTATATGGCATTTAATAACAAAGTGGTAATGAATACCATTTTACTTTGTTGCTCCGTCATACTAATCGGATATTCCACTTTTACTATGATTGTAATTCGCGCCCTTGCCGATCCACCGATGGATGAAAATAATCCTGAAAATGTTTTTGCGTTGCTGTCTTATTTGAACCGTGAACAATACGGTGACCGCCCATTGTTTTACGGGCAACACTTTAATGCTCCTGTTGATGACAGAAAACCTTATAATCAAGGCGAAGCGACATATATCAAGAAGGGCGGTAAATATGTAATTGCAACACATAAGCAGGATTATAATTATGTACCTGAATATTGCACTTTTTTTCCGCGAATGTACAGTTCCCAGCGTGAACATATCGAGGATTACCTGCAATGGACGAATAATGAATACAAAAATTTTTATAATCCAAGAATTGACGAGGAAGGTAATGTCATGAAAAATAAAGAGGGGAAGATACTCTATGATTTTAATAATCCTAAAAAAAGCCCTTCGTTTGGTGAAAATCTGGCATTCTTCTTTAAATACCAGTTCGGTTTCATGTATTTCCGCTATTTTATGTGGAATTTTGCAGGAAGGCAGAACGATATACAGGGTCATGGCAATATTCTTCATGGAAACTGGTTAAGCGGCGTACCTTTTATTGATAAAGCCCATTTGGGCAACCAGCAAAAAATCACTGAGGATGCGAATAATAATAAATCCAGAAATATATATTATATGCTTCCTTTAATACTTGGCTTGCTCGGATTATTCTTCCATGCCGAAAAACATAATAAGGATTTCTGGGTAATTATGCTGTTATTTTTCTTTACGGGTATTGCTATCGTTATATATCTTAATCAATATCCGCATCAACCGAGGGAAAGGGATTACGCTTATTCGGCTTCTTTTTATGCCTTTTCAATTTGGATTGGATTGGGTGTGGCTGGCCTGTATGAATATTCAAAAAAAGCCACCGCTCTGTGTTATATATATTATGCAGCAGGCGCCGGTATTATTCTTTGTCTTATTGCTCTTCTATTTAAAACTTTGACCTTTGGATATTCACTGTTTTATATATCCCTTATTGGCGCAGCTCTTGTCGGTTTGATTATGGCGTATGGCATTGTAATTAAAAATAATTTTGTAAGAGCCGCTGTTATTGTCATCGTTTGTTTGTACATACCTTATTTACTTACAAAAAATAACTGGGATGACCATGACCGTTCCAGTCGTCGAACGGCAAGGGATTTTGCTTGCAATTACCTGAATTCATGTACAAAAAATGCTATTTTATTTACTAACGGCGATAATGATACTTTTCCTTTATGGTATGTTCAGGAAGTTGAAGGAATCCGTACCGATGTAAGAGTTATAAATCTCAGCCTCCTGAATACCGATTGGTATATTGACCAGATGAAACGCAAGGCATATGATTCGGATGCAATACCTTTTTCGCTCCAGCCACATCAATACGTTCAGGGAACCCGCGATTATGTTCCAATATATGAACGGCTCAAAGAATATGTTAATATAAAGGACGCTATGAATTTTCTTGCCAGCGACAGCGAAGAAGCAAAGCTTACATATCCTGCAACCGGCGAAAAGCTGAATTATCTGCCGGCAAAAAACTTTATTATCCCTGTTGACTCTGCAAAAGTTGTTTCAAATGGCACTGTTAGTCCTGACAAAGTAAAGGATATTCTTCCCGAACTAAGATGGAATATTAACAAAAATTATCTGCTGAAGAGTGAAATTATGATTTTTGACCTTATAGCCAGCTTCGACTGGAACCGCCCTGTTTACTTCGCTATTACCGTTGGTAACAGCAGCTACCTGAATTTGCAAAAATATTTCCAGCTTGAAGGTCTTGCTTACAGAATCGTTCCTATTGAAGATAAAAGTCCCGACAGGTATCAGCTTGGATTAATAAATTCTTCGATTATGTATGATAATATGATGAATAAATTTGTTTGGGGCGGAATTGATGATTCATCGGTTTACCTCGATGAGAATAATTTGAGAATGACTATGAATTTCAGAAACAATTTTGCACGGCTTGCCGATATACTTTTAGCGGAAGGAAAGCGCGATTCGGCAATTGCAGTCCTCGACCGCTGCATGAAATTAATGCCCGATAAGCTTGTCCCGTTTAACTATTTTAATCTTGCTTTGGCCGATGTTTATTATCGTGCTAAAGAAATTGAAAAGGCGAACAGCATTGTTAAAATTATTGCTAAAAATACCGAAGAAGAACTCGATTATTATTTTTCACTGGATAATAAATTTCTTGAAAAAACCGATGATGAGCTTACACGCTCTATGACTATTTATAATAGTTTACTGGAAATATTGGAAAGAAGCAAACAACTTGAGCTAAAGGAAGAATTAAGAAAGAAATTTGATAAGTATTACGAATCTTATATTTCGACAGTTAATCCGTATAAGCGATAATTGAATTTTTTCAAAAAGGTATGTGTTAAAGTGTCTGACAGCTTCGACAAATAAATATTTACTTTATAAAATTATCATATTTTTAACCCTTAATTCGCATTATTTATTAAATTTTTTTTAAAAAATATAATTTGGAAATTCCCTTCTTCATGCAATTCTGTTTATTTAACATTCGATGATGGTCCCGAACCGGAAGTTACACCGTTTGTTTTAAATGAGCTT
>JACQWN010000389.1:3719-4842 GCA_016209245.1 Bacteroidia bacterium | reverse complement strand
TTTATGTGGGTGGTACATCAATTCAAATTGAATATTTATCAAACTCACTTAAACTTACAAGATGGGAGGGCGATCATTGGCATGAGTATCAGTATGATGAAATACCTAATAACATGGTAGTTTCTTTAAAAAAATTCAAAGATAAATTATATGTTGGTGGCCCTTTCATGGAAATAGGTGAAAGCTCCTATAAACGTATTGCTTGCTGGAACGATACCATATGGTCGGATGTGGGCGGAGGTTTAACCGGCGGTTTTGCCGGAATGCAAGCCCGGGCAATGGTTGAATATAATGGCGATTTAATTGTAGCGGGAACATTTGCTTATGCCGGCAGTGTACTGGCGATGCACATAGCGCGTTGGGACGGCAGCAGTTGGCATTCGTTATGTAAAGGTTTTGACAGCCATGTGTTCACTTTAACGGTTGATACTATTAACAATTGGCTTTATGCAGGTGGTATTTTCGATTATACTCTCGATAGTTTGAGCCATCCCGATATAAATGCAAGATATATTGCACGCTGGGACGGCACAAAATGGTATGCGGTCGGGAATTTGACCGATAATTAATGGGAATTTATATGCAGGTGGAACTTTCAACCATCTTAATGGTGACTCTGCTTTGTGTCAATTAGTCTGTTACGGAGATAGTTGTCCGGATAGTACAGTAAATATAAAAGAGCCCTTAAAAAATAATTTAGAATATCTTGGCGATAATATTCCGAATCCATTCAGAAATACTACCATTATACCTTATAATGTACCGGATGGTAAACGCGGGAATATTATAATTTATTCGATAACCGGCGTATTAATTAAACGGTACGAAGTATCCTTCGGTAAAGGCCGGCTTGAAATAAATCTTGAGGGCTGGCAGGCAGGGGTTTATACATACAGCATGGAGATTGAGGGGAAGGTTGTTCAGACTAAGAAGATGGCGGTTGAATAAACATATTAGTATTTTATTTTAGATATTTTGCGGTCAGGAGACCGCTGTTTTGACAAGCGTAGTCAGGAGACTACGCTTAACGAGGGGGATAAGCGGCGTTTGTCCGAACCGGCGCAAATTGTCTGAACCAATAATGTATGACCAACCCGCAAGGTCATCTTGTTCGGGGTCACTG
>JACQWN010000389.1:0-3698 GCA_016209245.1 Bacteroidia bacterium | reverse complement strand
CAGCCCACTGGGCTTTATATGACCAACCCGCAAGGTCATCTTGTTCGGGGTCACTGCCCTTATGTTGGCAGTCATTTTTAGTAAGGCGACCTTGCGGGTTGGTCGAAAAAAGGAACATCAATAATAAATTTTGCTCCTTGCTCTACCTCACTCTCGCATTTTATCGTCCCTTTTAACTTTTGTGTTACCAGATTATAAACAATGTTCAACCCCAGCCCTGTACCTACCTGTTTATTTGTGGTGAAGAACGGGTCGAAGATTTTGGGAAGGTTTTCCGGTGAAATGCCGCAGCCATTGTCCATATATTGCATTTGTAAAGACGCACGGGGGTTACTGAGCGGAGTCGAAGCACCGTGCGTCTCTACAAATGCAATAAACCTGATTTCACCATTATCTGTATCACGGAATCCATGACGGATGCTGTTCAGTACCAGGTTAGTGATTATTTGCGCAAAAATGCCGGGGTAACTGTCAATTTCAATATCATCGCGTAGAGACGAACGGCTGTTCGTCTTTACGCTGCCGTGCATCTCTACGGCGATTTTTATTTGTTTTTTACCGAATTCGGGTTTCAGGCTAAACAAGATGTCTTCGAGGTATGATTTCAGAAGGAATTTTCGTTTTTCTTCTGTCATCTGGTCAACCGATACTTGCTTAAAAGTACGTACAAGCTCGCCTGTACGCTGCATATTGTTCAGTATTAATTTGCCTGTTTGAAACGCATTATCGAGATATTCCTCCAACTCTTTGCGTGACATTTTGTTTTCTTTATACAGTTGGGCAAATTGCTTTGTTGATTCTATTAACGATGATGCTCCTGTAATGCCAATACCTACAGGAGTATTTATTTCATGGGCAACACCTGCGACAAGGTTACCGAGCGAAGCCATTTTTTCCGATTCCACTAGTTGCGCTTGTGTACGGCGGAGTGTGTCAAGAGTTTCGGAAAGCTGCTCTTTTTGATTTTTAATTTCAATGTTTTGCGCTTCAAGCAGACGATTATCTTTTTTCTTTTGCCGGTAGCTGCGGTAAATAATATAGGCAAAAATAATTACAAAAATAAGCCCCGTAATAAAAGCATATTTTTGCGTACGCTGTTGCTTGATTTCAGTCTTTTGTATCTGTTTCTCCTTGCTTAACAATTCAATTTGCTTTTGCTTTTTTTCAGTCTGATACCGGGCTTCCATTTCTTTTATCTGCTTGCCGCTTTCCTCATTAAATATGCTATCATTAATTTGCTTATAAAACTTATAGTACTCAAATGCTTTTTTATAATTACTGAGACTGTCGTAGATAACTGATAAATTATAAAAAGCCAAGTTTTGTAAATATAATGAACCTATTTCTTTTGCAATGTTAAGACTTTTTTCAGCATATTGAATTCCATTATAGTAATTCTTTTTTCTGACATAAAGAGTAGCTATATTTCCAAGAACAGTTGATATTCCGTATTTATTCCCTAATTCTTCGTACATCTTTAAAAAAAAAAAAAATGCATCAAAAGCTTGAGCATAATTTCTCTGGTCACAATATATACTACCAATATTAATATAACAGTCTGACATTCCAATTTTATCACTGAGTTCATTGTATATTTTCAAAGATTTACTATAGCAGAATATTGCACTGTCATATTTATTCTGGTAATAGTAAACATTTCCCAGACTCGTATAACATTTGCTCATTCCGTTTTTATCTCCAATCTCTTCTTTGATTTTTAATGATTTCAGATAATAGTATAGCGCTTTGTTATAGAAACCTTGTGTAGTATGAATAATTCCAATGTTAGTGAAACATGCAGACATTCCTCTTTTATCACCTAATTCTTCTCTGATTTTTACTGATTTCATGAAATAGTCTATTGCTTTGTCATAATTACCTTTTAATAAATAGGTAACACCGAGATTATTGTAACAGTCGGATATTCCTTTCTTACCACTCGTAGTCTCTGCTGATAAATCTGATTTAACTACCTCTTCATTTCCTAAATTGAACATGCAGATTGCTATTTGATTTTTTTATTTGTTTTATTAGCAATTGCCAAAGCTTTGTTATAATAATAAAAAGTTGTGTCTGGAAAATTATTCTCAAAAGTTTCGCCTATTTCAAGATATAATTTGACTTTAACAGTATCGTGCTTAGTTGTTTTTAAAATATTAAACAGACTGTCAACTTGTTGCTGGTTTTGACTTTGTGCATATATTGATACACTTATGACATTTATAATTATTAATAATGTTAATATTGATTTCATGAGATAAGTTTTATTATGCAAACTTTTTCGCTATAAAAATATAACTTATTTCTGAATTATACTTTGCACGGGTTAAATTATTACATTTGGGTTTTAGGAATAGGGTATATGGGTATATGGGTATATGGCATAACATACTCTTTATTATACCTTATACCTTTATACCTTTTTGTTTTCATAAAATGCGGAAATGAGCGCCTCTGGCGCCATGACGCTTTGCATCATTTATCCCGTTTGCAGTATAATAATACTTCAGATAAATTTTGTGCTGTAGTGTTTTTATTCTATATTTATTTCTACATTTGTTGCATTATTTGGTAATTGTTATTGTTAACTAAAAAGAACAACTATGAAAGCAATATGTTTTATGTTGGTATCTGCGTTTTTCTCATTACAGTGGTCAATGCGCAGAAGATAGTCTTAAAATCAGGTGATCTGAGCAAGATTAAAGGCGAAAAGTTTTTTAATATCAAATACGACTATTCCGGTATGACTGTCGGAAAATATAAGACGGAAGAGGAATACGTAAACGACAAGGTTCAGAATTATAATAAGAGTGATGCCGGTAGGGGAGATAAATGGAAAGAATCCTGGGTTAGCGACAGAGAATCCCGTTTCCAGGTTAAGTTCGAAGAATTATTGAATAAATATACCGAAGGCGCCAAAGTATTTGTAGGCACGGAAAATAAAGATGCAAAATATACTATGGTGTTACATACGACCTTTACCGAACCTGGTTTCAATGTATATGTTACAAAGAAACCGGCTATGATCCATGCAGAATTATTAATCGTCGAAACAGCAAACCCCGATAATGTAATTGCTACGATAATTACTAAGAATAATCCGGGAACCTCCATGGGTAACAACGACTATGATACCGGTGAAAGAATTCAGGAAGCGTATGCAAAATGCGGGAAGGAATTAGGCAAGTGGTTAATAAAACAAGTCTGGAAAAAATAACGTGCTACAAGTTTACACCGTTGGCTGTATAATCAGGTTAAATTTTATACATCAAACGGGATAAAGTAACATGAATCTTTAGACACACACCATACGAGATGAAAATTAAGATTTACAGAGGAATTTCCGCAAAAATAAAAATATGACGTTTCGTTGTCCTGTGGACGAACGAAAGTCAGCGACCTCAATTCGTCTGTAAGACAATTGAGCGTCATGTATTTTAAAATGCGGAAATTTATCCCATTGTAAGACAATTGAGCGTCATGTATTTTAAAATGCGGAAATTTATCCCATTGGCAGTATAATTCCCAATTTTGTCAACCCTTATAGACAACCTTTTACACTAATATTATGTCTATTATTTATACTAAATTATCATGAATTCCGCTTTGGCGGAATACGCAAAGAAGAATAAAAAGATGTGCTACCTTTGCATTTAATTAACGCGTTGATGACACATTAGTGCCAACACGCAATGTTT
>JACQWN010000388.1 GCA_016209245.1 Bacteroidia bacterium | reverse complement strand
TATTGACTGGTGTCCGATTCGAGCCGGGTAATAATTTTTTTTTCAGCGATTTGCTTGTGTGTTTTTATGCTGTCGGTTGGTAAGGTTTTTTCTTTTTTTAATTCTTTTGGCAGTGCGGGTATATGTGTAAACAGACTTTCGGGAGAAAATATTATTTCTTCTGCTTTAAAAATATAAATAAATGAATCAGGATCAATAGTAATATTAAAATTAATATCAGAAGAATCAGCGCCTTGAAAAATACTATCTCCGGCTGCCGAAAATGATGTATCTTTATCAACGGTTATTTCTTTTTTAATCGAATCCTGATGGCTGCCGGCTTTTGTTTCAATTAACAGGATTTCTTTTATTGAATCTGTATCGCCGGGTGTGCCGGGTATTGCTTTTAATACTGTATCCGGAACATTTATACGGGAAATATTAGTATCGGGGTAAATAGGTGGAATGGTCAATTCCGGTTGCGGATTGAAAAAATAAAAAAACTTGTCATGCATCTGCCGGCTTTTTAATTTTCGTACAAAAATAAGGCATTTTTCAAAAATACATATCTTTAGTTTAGTACATTTCTGCTATCGTGCGATAACAATTTTTTCAGTATAAATACTTTCCCCGTCTGATAATATTTTCAGCAGATAAATCCCGTCCGAAAAATTTCCTGCCGGTAAAGTTACACCCTTGTTTATATAGTTCTTCATCGCTATACGACCTGTATTATCAAATAAAACGATTTCTATTTTACCTTTATCTTCAGGGATGCTGTTTTCTAATTCAATAAAAAGTAAATCATTACATGGATTAGGGGTGACTTTAATTCTGAAGATGTCTCTGTTTGATTTTTCAGAGATGGCATTTTTCCCCCTATCGGTAGTCTTAAAGAGCACTCCATTATTGCCTGCTACAAGACCTGTATCTTTGTTCAGAAAGAATACCGATTGAAAGTGCTGCTGAGTGCTGACCCAATGTCGTGTCCAGCCATTGGTTCTCATCATTTCTAATATTATGCCGTTATTGCCGACTACAAAAATCGTGTCCGGATATATGCAATAAAGAGCTTTCAAAGATTCAATAATTCCGGTGTTAATTTTAGTCCATGAAGCTCCTGCATTGACCGTTTTCAGTACTGTCCCGTTCGCACCGGCAACAAATCCGGTATCTTTATTAATAAAATCAATGCCGTATAATGTCGCAGATGAATTGGATGATAAAGAACTCCATGTACTTCCGCTATTTAATGTTTTTATAATAGTACCGTTAACTCCGGTTGCATAGCCGGTAAGCGAGTCCGTAAATATAATGTCATAGAGGATGTAAACCGACGGGGAAGGGACTTGCAACCAGTTGCTGCCATGGTCGGTGGTTTCAAGGATTAACCCGTTTTCACCAATGACAAAACCATGAGATTCTGAAATGAAATAAACTCCGTACAAGTTTAATAATGTTTCCGTATTTAATGATTGCCATGTAATGCCACTGTCTGAAGTTTTTACTGCAGTTCCGTTATTACCTGCAATATAACCGGTCGTTGCGACAGGGAATGTAATATCGTTCAGACTTAATGTAACAGGCGACGAAACAATATTCCAGTTGTTACCTCCATCGCTTGTGCTGATGATGGTTCCATTATTTCCAACAGAAAATCCGGTATTATTATCAATAAAAAGGATGGAATTCAAGTCCTCTGCCGTGCCGCTACTTATTTGAAGCCATTGTGCATTTGAAAAATAAGAAGAAAGAACTATAAATAGTATTAGTATTTTGTTAAAATGTTGAACAGTAACCTTAATAATCAAATCAGAAATCCTTTTCTTCATCATATTCAATCAGGAAAGTTTGTATAAGTATTCCATTAATTTTTTCAGAAAATTCTTTTATTTTTTCGGGATATTTGATATTATTTGGCATAAAGACAAGATAATAAGCTTCCTTTTTTCCAATGCTGATGCAATAATATGCCAGTTGGTTTTTACCGGTTTCAAATTGACCGGGGCTATAATATTTTTTTGTTTCAAACAGATATTCACGATTGTGAATATTTACTATTAAATCGCTTTTTCCAAGCCCTGTATCAGCTTCACGGTATATTTTACCTTTTGCTTCCTCGATAAATGCCTGAATATAGGTTTCAAAACTATATATCAGTGCAGCTTCTTTTATTGATTTAAAATTGCCGTTTTCGTCTTTTTCCCTGAATGGACGGAAACCACGGCGTTTTACATATTCTTTAAATCTGGTAATTAATTTATCGGCATTTAACCTGCCGTTTTTATCAAAATAATGGCTAACAACCAATGTCTGAACTACTTCGTACTTCTCGCCATTAGAATAAGGATAAAAAGCATTATGTAAACGTTTTTTATAAAGAGGAACCCAGAATTTTACTTTATTATTTTCATTATCAGTAATAATGCCGTTAGTATAAAGATATTTTATTTCTTCTCTGTCAATACTGAAATTAACTTCTTTCTCTTCGAATAATAATTGTTCGACAAATTTCCGGTATTGCCTTGCCTTATTAATTATATTGGCTACATTTTTATCAAGCGCTTTATGAATATACCAATGTTCAACTTTTAAATAATCATTATAGTCTATTATTTTCTTATCCGGATTATCTTCCACAAGTTTCCATGCAAAACCGTTAACAAGTCCCGGCTGTCCGGCTGTTATGTATGCAATTTTTTCTTTTACTTTTTGAGCGAATAATTGGCAGGTTTCTGTTTCGTGCTGGTGCAAGAGTTCATGCACTTCTTCTTTTTTAAAATAGTCTATCGGTAAGTTATCGGCAATATTGAAAGGGGAGGCATGATCCTGTACTATTCCTACAATATTAGAAACGCCTACAAGTATTATGCTTTTAAGACAATGGTTTTCTCTTGAATGGTAAACATTACGAATTGAGTGCAAAAACTGACCGAATATTTCAGGATTTAAGCCCTCTATTTCATCTATTATTAATACTATTTTTCCCCTGGTAGTTTTTTTTAAAGATTTTGAAAAATCTGTGAAAGATTTATCGGAAATTATTAATTTATATTTTTCAAATTCATTTTTTAGTTCATCTAATAAGCTTTCTTTTGTACAATCCAGATAATTTTCAGTATTAATAAAAATTGAACCGTATCCTGATTTTTTTAATTCTTTTTGTATAATTTCCAGATAAGTGCTTTTCCCTGTTTGCCGGGGCGCCCAGATTGTGAAATACCTGCTACGATTAACTAAATCAATGCCCTTGGCAATTAGCTCTTTTCGTAATAATGTATAATGCTCTTCCGGTATATTTGGACCTGATGTATTGAAGTACCTTTTCGTTTTCATAGACGATGATTTTAGACAAAGATAGGAAAAATGTCAAAATTACGAAATATTTATTTTGTTTCAATCTTTCCGATAATTCTAAACTCTACCCTTCTGTTCAACCGGCGCCCCTCGCCGGTATTATTATCCGCTACCGGTTTGCTTTCACCGTAACCTTTCGCTATTATTCTTTCCACGCTTATTCCCTTCGATATTAAGAATCCGACTGCGCTTTCTGCCCGCCTCTGCGAAAGTCCCAAATTGTATTCATCACTGCCTTTTTATCGGTCGTTACGTTTTTATAAATTTGTACCACTATTATCGAATTCGTTTTCTTCATTGCTAAATTTTAGATGAATATGGTATTTTTCAACCATTTCGTTAACAATATTGTCTATTAACAGGGATTTTCACGGTTATAAAAATACCCTCAAATAATCCACAACCTCAACCATCCAACTAGCCACTTCATTATTGTATTACATTGATTAAAATCCAATTGTAAATTCTTCGTAGTTTTTCTTCTCCTCGTCATTT
>JACQWN010000387.1 GCA_016209245.1 Bacteroidia bacterium | reverse complement strand
TATTTTTTTTTGTAGTAAAATAAACGGCAAAATTTTTGAATTGGGGTTTCTATGAAAAATTTTAGAAATATAATCTTTCTGTTTACAGTTTTTATTTTGTGTTTACAATGGCCTGTTATTACAATTTTAAAACCGCAACATCATGAAGTATATACCTGTGGTTATTGTAATAACCCGATAATTCAAAAATCTGAACTTGCGGAATGTGTTTTGTGTAACAAACACTTTCATGACAGTTGTTGGGATAAAAACAATAAGTGTTCAACTTCTGAATGCCCAGGGACTAAGAAAGTTATTCCCCTTACCCAAAAATTATTTAACACTATAATGCCGGGATTATGTATTTTTGCGGCAGCGTTTATGCTTTCGTGGGCAGCAGAACTTGCGCAGTTTTACATTCCACAATCGCTCGCTATAGTATTTCTTGCGCTGATTGCTATACTACCAGAATATGCGATTGACATGTACTTTGCATGGACCGCTGGCAAAAATCCTATCTATATCCAATACGCAGCAGCTAATATGACCGGTGCAAATAGGTTGTTAATAGGACTTGGCTGGGCTTTAGTTGTGTTATTATACTGGTTGAAAACACGACATCCAAAAATATCGCTTGAACCATCGCATAAACTTGAAATTAACACTTTGTTAATAGCGACAATATATTCTTTCACTTTACCGTTGAAAGGACATCTTGAATTATCTGATACAATCATTCTAATCGCAATATTTTTATACTACGCGTATCAAGCATCAAAACTTGGTGTCCACGAACCTGAAATTGAGGAAGGGCCTACAAAAATTTTATGTTCTGTAAAAGAACCGTGGCGGACTGTTAATACATTGCTTCTTTTTGCGATTTCTGGGCTTGCAATTTATACTTCAGCTGAACCGTTTGCCGAAGGTTTATTAGAACTCGGTGAAAGTTTTAAAATTGACCAGTTTATTTTAGTCCAATGGATTGCACCGTTGGCTTCAGAATCGCCTGAACTTATAGTAGCAATACTTTTCGCGTTAAAGTCAAAACCTGAACTCGGGTTACAAACTGTCATATCTTCAACAATAAACCAGTGGACATTATTAGTAGGTATGCTTCCTTTAGTATATAATATTTCTGTCGGAAAAATTATGCCTATGGTTTTGGATGTCAGACAAACTGAAGAATTGTTGTTGACTGCAAGTCAGTCTCTGTACGCTTTATTAGTAATATCAAACCTCACATTTTCAGTTTTAGAAGGTTTTGTGTTATTTACGTTTTTTACTATATCTTTACTATTTCCATCAACAACAGTAAGGTTTATTTTTTCAGGACTTTATATAATAAAGGTATTTTTTCAGAAAAGATTACCGAACAGTATTATGATGAAGAAACAAAACAATTTCTTGCCGACAGATATATTACAGGAACCTGTCCTCATTGCGGGAACGAAAATGCTTATGGCGACCAATGTGAACGTTGTGGAACATCGCTATCACCAGCCGAGCTTATTAACCCAAAATCAACCATAAGCGGCAGTATGCCTGTATTAAAAGAAACAAAGCACTGGTATCTTCCTTTGGATAAATATGAAAATTTTTTAAAAAGATGGATACTTGAAGAACATAAAGAATGGAAGGTAAACGTTCTTGGGCAATGCAAATCGTGGTTGCTCGACCAGGGATTGCAGCCTCGTGCTGTAAGCCGTGATTTGGAATGGGGGGTGCCCGTTCCTGTTGAAGAAGCCGAAGGAAAAGTGCTTTATGTATGGTTTGATGCACCGATAGGTTATATTTCAAATACAAAGGAACTGACACCGGAATGGGAAAAATACTGGAAAGACCCCGAAGCACGGTTAATTCATTTTATCGGAAAAGACAACATTGTTTTCCATTGTATAATATTTCCTGTAATGTTGAAAGCAGAAGGCAGTTACATTCTTCCTGATAATGTCCCTGCTAATGAATTTTTAAATCTTGAGGGAGATAAAATTTCAACTTCGCGAAATTGGGCGGTATGGCTGCATGAATACCTCGAAGATTTTAAAGGCATGCAGGATGTGCTGCGGTATGTTCTTTGCGCCAACGCTCCCGAAACAAAAGACAATGATTTCACATGGAAAGATTTCATGGACAGAAATAATAATGAACTGCTGGCTATTTTAGGGAATTTAATCAACCGAACATTGGTTCTGACACATAAATATTTCAACGGTGTAGTGCCGGAAATTTCCGGTATAAATGATTATGATAAAAATACAATCGCAAACATTTCGGCTCTTAAATCAGAGGTTGAAAATAATCTTGAGAATTTCAGGTTTCGCGAAGCGCTTAAATCTGCTATGGATTTAGCCCGGCTTGGAAATAAATATCTGGCTGAAACCGAACCATGGAAATTAATTAATACAAATCAGGAAAGAGTTAGAGCTATAATGAATATTTCTCTGCAGATAACTGCTAATCTTTCTGTTTTTTTTGAACCATTCCTTCCTGCCACAGCTCATAAAATAAGGAAGCTCCTGAATATTGAACCTGTTTCATGGAACATGGCAGGAAATATTAATTTAGTTAATGCCGGCCATATAATTGAGCAACCGGAATTATTATTTACAAAGATTGAAGAAAAAGATATTGAGCCGCAAATACAAAAATTACTCTCAATCAAATCGGCTGATGAACGCAGGAAAGTAAATCTTGCACCTTTAAAGCCCAATATTACTTTTGACGATTTTTCAAAACTCGATATTCGTACTGGAAAAATTCTCGATGCGCAGAAAGTCCCCAAAACAGATAAGCTTTTAAAATTGCTTATTGATACCGGTATTGATACAAGAACAGTCGTTTCCGGTATCGCTGAATTTTATAAGCAGGAGGAAATCATTGGCAAGCAAGTATGTATTCTTGCAAATCTGGAACCCAGAAAAATAAAAGGAATTGAATCGAAAGGCATGATTCTGTTGGCTGAAAACGATAAAGGAGAATTTTGCTTTATTCAGCCAGAAAAATTTTTCATGAATGGTTCGGAAAGTTTACAATTTTAATAAAAATAGTGACAAAAGAAAACACCTTTGAGTATTGGCGTACTCACCCCCTCGGTCCCCCTCTCTACGAGCAGAGAGGGGGACCGAGGGGGTGAGTATGCCGAAATTTGTAAAGCGGCATTTGAAAAATACCAAAAAGTGTAAACTACTTTGAAACGATTTTGAAAAATGCCAATAATTCAGGTTAATAATTCATATTTTTCTTTTCATCAGATACAGAATACGTACGCTATTTTTAATTCTACATTGTTTTTCAAGTGAAAAATATAATGAAAAACAATGCTCAAAATTTTGCAGGCAGTAATATGAAATATCGTCGGTTCTGTTTTGTGTAAGAATTTTAAGCCGGTTGTCGTCTTCAGGAATCCATTCGATAATTAACCATTTTGCAATCGTGCTGAAAAATTCAGCCAGCATTTCAAATTGTAAATGATTTGAAATTACTAAATGGTGCAATAATGCCAAACAGAGAATCATATCAGGCTTTATGCGAGCAATAAAACTTTCACGTTCCTTGTTTCGCCATCCCAGCGATGGACTTGGATTCGAGATGTCAATAACCAATGGAAGCATATTTATTTTATTTTCCGCTTTGATGCGGTTGTAAAATCTTTCAATGCATTGATGGTCATTGTCAATAGCGATTATTGATGTCAGCGAATCAGAAACTGAAAAGCTATATTCGCCGTTATTTGCTCCCAAATCAAGTAATACCGAAGGTTTGGATAATGAAATAAAATATTTTATTATTTGTTTTTTACTTTCGGAGTAAACGGGTTCATTATCTTCATTATAAGCAGTCCATATTGTTTCTGAATGTTTTAATTTCAATGATTTTACAGTACTTTCGATGCTATAAATCAATCCGAGCAATTGTTTTTTCGATATAGTTCTGTTTTTATATTGAGTAATTTTTTTTTGTGCATATTTTGTTTTAAATCGGCTATGCAGCAGGATGTGAAGATAAATTCCCGGATGAAGCCTGGAACGGAAAGGAAACATTTGACTGACCATTTCAAGCGGAATTCCATGAATATGTGAAACAAGCATTGACTGTAAACGTTGGTCAACATAGTGCATTAATGCCAAAGGCGCCAGAAAATGTTCGCAAAATTGCAAGTATGCGCTCCATGGACTTCCTTCATTGTATTTTTCAAACGAAAGTGAGTCTATCAGCATTGCCCTGCCTTCATGAAATTGTATGTTGAAAGAACTCGCATCTTTGAGTGTCATTCCATGCCCAATAGCCGTTTTTTGTATTTCAAGCGTGCAAAGGGCTGCATCTTTTAACTGGGAAAAGCACCATTCATAAGGATATGATATAAATTGAATTGTCTGCGGCTTTAGAATCTTGTAAATATTCTTATCTTGCAATAATTTAGTATTTACTTCCTGATGTGAAATTAATAAACCGCGTGTACATAGGTTTTCGTATAAGCCGGAAGAGATAAGATGTTCATAGTGTTCTCTGTAACAATCCGCTATAGTTCTATAAATTTCTCCATTGTCAATAAAAACAAAACCCGATGAATCACGAAACGAGGCAGGATGTTTCATTTGACCTTCTTTTTTGTGAATAAGGAAAAAAGATAATGTATAAAAAAAAGAATATGATTTCTTATGCGGATAAGTATGAAAATCGCTCCTGTTATTGATGCAATTATTATTTGCAGTACAATGCTTCCCGAACCCGGATCTAAATATAAAAACATAATGCTCGTTTATTCAGGCAAAGTTATATTAATTTTATGAAATAAAATAATTCGTATATTTAATGCCTTATTTGCTTACTCAAAGATGAAAATTTTTCAGAACCGGTTTATTGATTTTCCATGGTATCCCTTTCTAATACCATTCATTTTTATATTAAACGAGTTACGCTTAGTTTTTTTTGAATATACCGTAACAACTCAATCAGATAAAATACTTTTTTCAACGGTAATATTTTTTTCAAACTGTCTGATTTTTTTTATTTGCTATATCCTGTTAAAAAATAAGAACAAGGCCGGGATTTTATCAGTGATTCCAATTATATTCTTTAATTGGTATTTCGATATTTTTAATTATTTAATCCGGCTTGATATTATACAGGAACTGTTTCTGAACATCAGCACACGCATTCATTGGATAATATTATTATTACTAATGATAATATTTGTAATTGTTTATTATTTATTAAAAAAATCTCTCGAAAAATTCAGTTATTTCAATATGTATCTTAACATAATTTTTATGAGCTATTTTGCTATCGAACTTTATCAATATATTTCTTTAGAGAAATTGGATATTTCATTGAGTAACACTGAAATTAGTCAGCAAAAAATCCCCATGGAGCCGAATGGTATTGAGTCGCCTGATATATATTTTATTGTTTTCGATTCATATACGAACAACAACAACTTGAAAAAATATTGGGGATTTGAGAATTCAGACATCAGTGATTACTTGGAAAATAAAGGTTTTTGGGTTTCAGATGCCGGCGCTTCAAATTATAATGGCACTGAATTTAGCATAGCCGCTACAATGAATGCTTCATATATTAATATCAATGTACAGGATGATTTATCAAAAGTGAAATACACCGATCTTCTCCATTTGATACAAAATAATCAATTATTATATATTTTAAAGGATCTAAGTTATGGTTTAAAAGAGTTTTCAGTAAGTAGCCCTAAGTCAATTCCTCACATGCGTTTCCATGTTATTGAAAACTTATATTATCGCACATTTCTCTATTTAGTACAGGAAAAAATTTTCGGTGTTAAAGAACCGGATTATTGGAATGTTAATTCAACAATAACTAAAAATATCAACTCATTAAAGAATGAAAAAGGTCCCTTCCTGGTATATGCCCATTACTCTTTTCCTCACTTTCCTTATCTTTTTGATTCCACAGGAAAAAAAATCACAGATAAAAAAATTTGTTTTGACATTACAAATAAGCATTATTTCCTGAATCAATTGAAATATACGAATCAAGTAATGAAAGAAGTTGTTAAAAGCATTTTTGAAATAGATAAAAAATCTATTATTATTATCCAGGGAGATCATGGTTTCCGGTTATTAACAGATGAAAGCAGTGAAGAGATGGCGAAAGAAGGATACTCAGTGTTTAACGCTATTTATTTACCAAACGGTAATTATACAGGATTCCCCGATACAATGACAACGGTTAATACATTCAGATATGTTTTTAATAATTATTTCAATACAAGCTGGGTAATATTGGAAAACAAAAAAATAAAGGTGTTTTACCCGGAATTGTTCAGGTAAAATACCTATGTAATATCACTTAGTGGGTGAGTTTTTTAGCGAAATTAGTCAATTGTATTTTACTCTTCAAAAATATTTTTTAATTCTATTTCCAGATCAGGAAATAGTATGACATTTACTTTATCTTCCCTTGAATAAATTCTTACCAATTTATATCTGCCGTGTTGATTTAAAAAATATACATTTAATGTTTCATCTTCCGGGTTAATAATCCAGTATTCTTTGACCCCGTACTCCTGATAAAGGAGTAATTTTATATTCAAATCCTTATGCGAAGTGTATTCTGAAAGAATTTCGACTATAAGATCGGGAGCGCCGAGCGCTCCTTTATCATCTAGTTTGCTTCTATCACAAAAAATTGAAATATCCGGTTGAACGACGTTAAATATGTTTTCATTATCTGCATCTTTTTCAGCAAAGCGAACATCAAAAGGAGCAGCATAAACCCGACATTTTTTTCCTTCGAGATAATTAAAAAATTTACTAAATATTTTTCCTGAAATTTCCTGATGTTTTCTTTTAGGAGCAGGACACATATTATATGCAACTCCGTAAATAATCTCCCAGCGTTCATCTTTGTTCCACGACAGATAGTCGGAATATGAAAATTTATTGTCCATTAATTTTGGAATACCCATACTATTATTTAATTAAATTAGATGTATAATTAATTAACGCATCAAATACATTTTACCAAACCCTTGCTTGAAATAGTGATTTCTCTGACGAGTTTTCCAGTAATAGTAATTATCTGAATCCTGAAATCATCGGGTGTTTCAATACCTGTGAGTTCAAATACAAACCTGGTGGACGTGGAAAAAGGATTGGGATAATTAAATACATTTGTTATTGTGGGTTTTTGTATTACCTCGAAATCTATTACATAATCATTATCACCTGATAGATTTCCCGATGCATCCTTGGCATGAACTCTGAATCGGTATGTCCCGTCCTGTTTAAACTCGGGAGAATACAAAAGTTCACAACTGTTATCGGGAAGTTGAGCCGGAGTCCATGTCAGAACAATATTCCCGTTCTCATCAATATTTCCAACTTCGATGCTGTCGCTGCCGGGTGGAGTAATATAAATTTTAAACAACGAGGGGTCATTGAGCGCCTTGAATTTATTCTCATCTTTCAGGCGTATTAATATCTGCGGCTTTGCTGAAACAACATCCCCGTTCATAATATGAACACCATCGAAAGTAACATCGAGCAAAGGGTTGATATTATCTGGCTGAATAAAAAAATACTTTGTAGCTATATTATTAAAATGATATTGTTCCGGCTGATCGTACATGCCTGTTATAGTATCTTTGGGATTCACCTCTATCCAGATGCTGTTTAAGCCCGAATACCCGTTGGTTTCCATCGAAACGGTATCGAGAAATAAAATATCGCCCGATGGATGCGTTCTCATGCGAGGTGTAGTAATGGGGTGGATTATATTATGCCGGTCAACGTGAAAATAATTTACTAATAAGCTGTCCATATCATAAGGACTGATATTTTCCGTAGCCACTGAAAACCTGACCGATTCTCCTTCCTGAACCGTATCGGCATAGAAATAATATCCCGCCGATGTATTAACAGCCGTTTCAGGCATTTCATCATATGTGATTTGCCATTTTTTTAGTTGAGCAGGAGTTCTTGTTACAAAATCGGTAGTTGACAGCTCAAGCTTTAAATATGGATAGGTTTGTGCGTTGATATAATCCTGTAAATTATATATATCTGTGGTTGTAACAGGAAGGTTGTTCATCAGAGTAGTCTGTACACCCGTCCAGGTGATGCCATGTACTTTAAGCATTGTTGAATCGGTAGATGGATTTTCCGAAGGTTGCTGATACCAATGCAAAGTATTCCATCCTGCCGACGGACCAATTAATTCTGAGATAATGGTTCCTGAATTGTAATCCTGAGCAAGCGTGACAAGCAGGTCAATAGTTTCAGTTTCTGAATTACCAAATTCCTCCTGCAATATATCTCTACCTTTGCGACAAAAGAATATATATGGATGATAATCGAGTTGTTTCAAATTCAACATTTGGATATTGGTAGTAACAAGGTCAGCAAAGGCCTGAAATACCTCATCATCCCAGTTGCTATAAGTTGGACGGCCAAATGAATAAGCAATTATATAAAATCCATCGGGAACAACATTAGTAATCATGTTGACCATTGATTGCAAATCTGATTCTAAGAAAGCAAAATAAATATTCGGTATAGGCGGATAATGACTAGGGCAGGTAGGATAATTGCAGTGACCGTAAGCTCCATGGTTGGAATACCATGGAATAATCGAGGCGGAATCAATAACTACAATATGCATTTTTGCTGCAGCGCCGCAGCTTGTGCGACTTATTGCATTACCTACGGAAATATAATTTTCCAAATATTGTATATCATTCGAAGGAGACCCAAACACATGACAATGCACGTCGGTATTTATGTTGATGAAGTCAAATTTTCTATCCTCACCGTTATACAAAATTTGGTCATATTCATCATCTTTGAATTGAAAGATATGAGCTTGCGACCATCCGGTTTTGCCGGGAATATAAATGAAAGAGCTTTCCCGCCACCGGTAGTTGTCAGGGTTGGATGGTTCTGACGGAACTTTGCTGACACGCCAGTAATAAACTACATTATCCTGTAAAGCTTTTGGTACGGTCCATTTTATAATACTTCCGTCATAAGTAACGGTAGCGCTATCAAAAAGTGATGTAAATAAATCGGTTGTATCAATTTCAAATCTGGCGATTTGGTTTGCAGAATATAAATTATTTGAAAACGCTTTAAGTGTGACTGTTGAATTTGGATATATAGCATATTTGTATGGGAAAACCGGTATCAGGTCATCGGAAATAATATTAAAATCCAGCTCGGCAGAATTATTGGTTTCACACAGCTCGTCAATCCGGAAGCTCATATCGGAATTAATTATTATTTTATTCAATCCGACGCTCTTTATCTGATTTACCGGTAAAGTGAATTCTATTGTGTCCTTAAAAAGGATACCGTTAGATGCTTGATACAATATTTCACTGCTATCGTCAGGGTATATCCGCTTAAGATCGGTAAAGAAAAGCGAAGAAGTTGTTTTACCGATATTCGTTATCACCGCTTCAACTTTAAATGAGTCAACCTCAGTAGTCACCTGGTATGGATTAAATTGTATTTCTGAAATATTGACAGTTAAATCGGGTTTTTGAAAAGAATTCAAAACAACTGCCGGATCGCTATGTAGAACAAAATCATATGCGAAATCATTAGCCGGAGATGATTCTAAGAGATAATTAATGGTTTGCTGCTGAATTATACCGATACTTTTACCATAATTTTTATATGCCATATTTTTATAAAATTCAGTAGCGTAAGTATCCAGTTCAACTTGCAGGCTTTGTGGCACTGATGCAAGGAAGCCGATTGAACCGCGTTCATGTAATACCCAATCTTCGTTTATTCCGTATTCAAGCTGATATATATCGCCTGTCCAGCATGAATTTGCAAATATGAAAGGATATTTGCCCGTATTCATATAATAATCAGGATGAGCGATGCTGATGTCAAATCCTATGCTAGCCGCACCATGACCAAAAAAAGTCATCATAGTACAGCCCGAATCAATCAATTCCTGTACAGAACCCTGAGGCACGGTATATATCACATCGGAAGTATTTCTATAAAATGAATGTACATAACCTCCAAACAGAGTGTCTTCGATTATTTCTTCATATTTTTGAAGATACGATCTAAATAAATCTTGTTCAGCAGGTGTCCGGCCTCCTCCAAAATGTATAATATGCTTCATCCATTCGGCAGGTTGGTTATCTTCATAATCCTGCACTTTATAAAGATATCTGTTTATTTCCGATTCAAGCACTGTGCTTATTCTACCCGTAGGAATTGCAGGCACGCCGTTGGTTTCTGATAAATTTACTGTGAACAGCTCATCGCTGGAAAGTCCGAAGGAAGGTATAAGATTTAATGAGTAAATTGCAGGATTAGTACGTGTAAAAGTTGCATGTACGCCTTTACCGATAAGAAACAAATATTTTGGTACGCTGTCGTAAGTATGAATCAAATATCCAAGAAAATTTTTTATAGCAAGCGGGTGTTTACGGATACCATAAGAAAACTGGTCATATAGCTCTTCTACATTGACCAGAAGTACATTAAATCCTGATTCCCTGTAAATTTTATATGACAATGCGCTATTCCAAACAGCAGGATGAGAAATAATTATGTAATCCGAATTAAATCCAGTCGTAGTAAAATCTGTAAAAGTAATTTCCTGTAGCGATGTTACCATATTTATCTGTTCTGCCGATGATATATAACAATTTACATCACTTGCCTGATTTTCGACAATCGCTTTATATTCATTTTCCTGTTTTTCGACTTTTATTCTGTGCTTATTAGTAAAATCATATAAAACAGGCGATGTTCCTCCGTTAAAATTTGTGACAGTAAGCGTTGTTTTTGTTTGTGTTCCTTGGGGAACTGAAAAATAACAGGCGGAAGCATTTTGAAAGCTGTAATTACGGGGATATTTGATAATAATATATGTCAGAGCGCTTTTATCGGTAGTCAAGCCAATATTTAGGTCATTAACAGATTTAAATTCCAAGGAATTTCCGGACAATAACCATGCAGGGCTGATTAAAATATTTTTCTTTAATGGACCATAACTTGCATAAATTTCGTCTAAAAACAAGTTAGTGTTTATATAACCTTGAAAATGATGGTTATTAATCCCTGTCCCTAAATTTGAAACTCCAACTGCGCCTATATTGATAATTGCAGATGGACCTGATGAATATATCTCAGGAGTCGAAATGGTTTTAATTTTATCGGCATTAAAATCAGTATAATATTCATCTCTGTATCCTTCGCCGGCATTGTAGTTTATATCATTCGATACTCCGTCATTATATGCCGAACTATATACTGTTTTGACTGTAAAGTAACAATACGGCGACTGTAGCCAATCAGGGAAATTTGTAAAATTTTTATCTTCAAATCTTAAATTATTATAGGATTGGTTCCATGTCAGGTAATAACTTGCAGTATCATTGAAAAGGCTATAATATGGGTTTGGTTGGGCTGCAGCAGATTCATAAAGGTTCGAATCGGGCATCCCGTCATTTCCAGAACCATAAAATTCAATATATTGAAGTAAGCCGGTAATATTATCAAAGTTTGTATAAATAGGTATTTCATTTCCGTTACGGAAGACTTGAAATTTTTGCATCGGTATATTATCAAAATCAGGAATTATAGCATCTAAAACATCTCTGTTTATTCTGTATATTCCCTCCTTTGTAATTGCGATACGGTAATATTTCTGTCCGGAAACTATCCATTCATTGCCGTACGTGCCGTAGGGCTGCGAATAAATGCTACTTTTCAGAAGAAAAAGGATTGATAATATATAGAAAATTCTCATGTTGTAAATATAGAATTTAATTTTAAAAATAGTTATTGCGTTTATAAAAACTCTTTATTATTTATACGGTTTTTATTAAAAGAAGGTTACAATTTAGCCTGTATTATGATTATAAGGTATTTTTTACCACGGCTAAGTAGAAACATAACGGTTGGTGAATTAAACAATTTTTGTCGCTCTTCATAACCAACTGCCGATGGATTTTTACTATACAAAAAATTCAAATATTCGTATTGACGAAAAGTATTTTTTGGAAATTGTTTTTTTATTTTAGAATATACATGTTTGTCAAATGGCTCACCTGCGGCATGACCAGATAATGTTCCAGAAATGGGTTTTGGAACTGAAGTACCTTTTATTGTTTTTTGAAGTGTTTTATAATCTACAAACATAATGTTATTCAAATAGTTTATCAATAAAATTATTAATAACTGTTATTAAATCATTATTTTTTGTTTGAATTAACACCTTACAAGTTTCAGTAATTTGATTATGTATTTCTATTTCTTTTTCATTTTTCCAGTCAATTGTTCGAAACGGGATACTTGTAATTGGCTTTTCAGAAAATTCTATAATATTTCCTTTCACTATTCCATTGATTTTTAACCAATCAAACGTTCTATAATTGTTCAGCAAACACAAAATATATTCTATACTTTCTTTTGTGGTTTCTTTTCTAAAAATTGCTGTTACATCTTGTGTCGGATAAATTCCGTTTTCCACAAGTGTAAAACGAAAGTAATTTTTATTTGATATTCGTTCTTTGCAAGGAACAAAAATTCGTTTTTCGTTCCGACTGAATAAGTTAAAACTACGTGGAAAAACCCACTGCCAATAAGGAATTACTTTATTGTACTGATAACGTTTTTCTAATTCTGTCTTAAATGATTGTAAATGTTTGTAAAAACTCGGATATTTTTGTTTTATTACGTCTTCGCTTGAATTTTCGGAAATAAAAATATATTTAGTAATGTATTCATAATAAAACGGTTTTATATCTTTTGCTTTAACAACATGTATAGTTGCGTTTTTTTCATTTTCATTTAACTTATGTCCGTCTAATTGGAATGCCTTATCAAGTCCGCTGACTAAACCATTTCCGATGTCGCAAAAATCACCTATTGTATAGTATTCAATTTGATTATCTTCAGGAAAAAGTGAGTTTTTTATTGTTGTTTTTTTGCATTTGGTTTCTATTATTTTTAATTCTTCTTTTATTTCGTCAGTGCATAAAAGCCAACGTTCATTTGTTTTAAATTGTGAAATAGTTAAATGTTCAATATTATCGGTTTGTATCTTATTTTTTAGGTTATATAAAGTTTCTCTTGTTAATTTTTGGTTTGCATAATATTTTGAAACTTCAATGTTTTGTTTGTTTTGTTTTGATTTGATATATTTGAAAATAATGATTGAAACCGTTACTTTGTCAAAAATAGGTGTTTCGTTAAAATGATATATTTTTTCAAAATATCCGTTTGAAACCATATAATTTCGTAACGAAATTGAATGAGTAGTATTTAGCCAATATTCTGGACAAATAAAAATAAGTCGCCCGTTTTCATTTAATAATTCTATTGATTTTAAAATAAAAATATATAAATAATCGCAAAGAGAATTGAAATATTTGCTCCACAAATGGTTGTTTAATAATTCGTTTTTTAGTTCATCTTCTAAATTTTTCCAACGAATATATGGTGGATTTCCAATGATTAAATCAAATTTTTCATTAATATTGGCGTTTACAAAACTTTCGTATTTTACAAAAGAAATTTTATTTGCCAAAGTAGTTTCTATTTCATAAGCAATTATATCCTTATAGCCCCTTTGTTGCAATAATTCTAAAAAAACACCTTTACCGCAAGAGGGTTCTAAAATTTTTGCATCTTTAGGAATATCAGCTAAATCAATCATAAAGTCAGCCACCAATTTAGGAGTAAAATACTGACCATATTTATTTTTTTTATTTTGTATTGTTGTCTTTTCCATAAACGCAAAAATATCATTTTTTTCAATCACTGCAATTTGTAGGTTGTCATTTTTTAGTAACGCATAACGACTGGATTATTGCTCTATTTATATACAATCTTGTACTACATTATGTATAAAGGAGCTTAAAAAGATTTTTCAATTGCCTTAATTTTATTTATTGCAAAAGAAAGCGAAAATACATGTGAATATAAAGCGATTGATTGGTCTCCGATATCCGT
>JACQWN010000386.1 GCA_016209245.1 Bacteroidia bacterium | reverse complement strand
AGCTATTCCTAGAGAGGGGAAGGGGGTGAGTATGCCGGGTTTGTGATAAAAATTGTTTTGCTATTAAGCACAATTACGTTAGCACTACATCAAAATGCAAAGAATCTAATACTATTAATGAAAATCCTTTGCATTTTTAATAAACAGTCATTACATAATTTGCTGTATTACAATCAAATAATATTTTTTCAGCAAACCCTAAATTAATAACATTTGAATAACCCCGGTCGTTTTTTTTTCGTCCTTTCAACAGATTGTTCGTGCCGCCAGTTCTCAATTTCTTTGGTATTTCCCGAGAGAAGTATATCGGGAACTTTCCATCCCAGAAATTCTGCAGGACGGGTATAAACGGGTGGCGCCAGCAAATCGTCCTGGAATGAATCGGTAAGCGCTGAAATTCCATCGGAAATTGCACCGGGTAATAACCGAGCAATGCTATCGGTAATTACTGCTGCCGCAAGCTCACCGCCGGTAAGAACATAATCGCCGATTGAAATCTCCCTCGTTATCAGATGCTCCCTTATTCTTTCATCAATTCCTTTATAATGACCGCATAAAATTATTATATTGTCCAATGTTGCAAAATAATTTGCAATCCGTTGTGTAAATAATTCCCCGTCGGGTGAAGTATAAACTATTTCATCATATTTCCGTTTATCTGTTAAATCTTTTAACGCATAATAAACAGGTTCTATTTTCATTACCATTCCACCTCCGCCACCAAATCAAGCAATTCAGGTAATATTGTTAAAATATCTATTCTCATTTACGGCAAATTTACAAATATTAAACTGAAAAACTTTGAGGTTTTAAAAAGTTTTTACCTATTTTCGCAGGTCAAATATGAATATTACAAATATGGAAAATAACGGCATTACTATGCCAGAAAATAAAGAGCAATCATTTTCTACTGAAAATAAGGGTTCAGAAAATTTACATGGAAATGAAAAAAATAATATTCAGAACACCGATATTTCGGAAATTTCTGAAGGCTCGGCTAATATCTTACAAAACGAAAAAGATTTAACTGCAAATATTCCTGCAGAGAGAGCTCAAAATATTACTGATGAAAGTTATATTGAAATAACTAAATCTGCCGAAAATTCCGATGATGACGAACCATTGGATCCTGAAGATTTTGAAATAGTTGACTACACTTCGTTTTCAAAAGAACAATTGAATACCGAGCTAAAAAAGCTGTTAGCCGAAAAGCCAATACAAGATATAAAAATCAGTGCTGATTTAATTAAGACGAACTTTTATAAAAAACTTAAGCTCGATACCGAGAAAAAAAGAAAGGCATTTATTGATGCCTGAGGCGAACTGCATGATTTTATTATAGAACTTGACCCGCTTGAGACGGAATTCAGGGAGCTTTTAAGAAAATACCGTGACGATAAAGCTAAATTCACCGAAGAAATAGAAAAAGAAAAGCAGGAAAATCTGAAGATAAAATACGAAATAATTGAAAAAATCAAAGAATTAAGTACTCGAAATGAATCTATCAATCAGACATTCCATGATTTCAGAGAGCTTCAGAAACAATGGCGCGAGGTCGGCCTCATTCCACAGACCGAGGTCAAAAAGCTTTGGGATACATACAATTACGAAGTTGAAAAATTCTATGATTTTGTAAAAATCAATCTTGAATTACGCGACCTTGACCTGAAAAAAAACCTCGATACTAAAATCATTTTATGCGAGAAAGCTGAAGAACTTTTGTTGGAGCCTTCGATTAGAAAGGCATTTATTACATTACAAAAATTACATGATGAATGGAGGGAAACGGGCCCGGTTCCTAAAGAAAAAAAAGAAGAAATCTGGGAACGATTTAAAGAAACAACAACTAAAATTAATAAAAAATACCAGGAATATTATATCGAGCTGAAAGAAGAGCAAAAAAATAACCTCGCCGTAAAAGTTCATATCTGTGAAAAAATTGAGGAAATTGCTCATCAGGAAATTAATATGATTAAAGATTGGCAGAAGAAAACCCTTGAAATACAAGAGCTTCAAAAGATGTGGCGTACAATCGGCTTCGCTCCAAAAAAGTACAATACAATTATTTATGAACGTTATAAACAGTCCTGCGATGATTTTTTTAACCGGAAAAAAGAATATTTTTTACAGCTACAGGACGAGCAACAGAATAACATGCAATTAAAAACAGATATTTGTATGCAGGCCGAAGCTTTAAAGGATAGCACCGACTGGAAGAAAACAACCGAAGATTTTATTAATCTTCAAAACAAATGGAAAAAGATAGGACATGTTCAAAAGAAAAAGTCTGAGGCTTTATGGACAAGGTTCCGCACAGCATGTAATTTTTTCTTTGAGCGAAAAGCGCAATTCTATTCTTCAATAGATTCATTTCTTGAAAGCAATTTAAAAGCCAAGACCGGCCTGATTGAAAAAATTGAACATTTTGAACCCGGCGATGATAACAAGCAAAATCTTGAAATGTTGAAAAATTTTCAGAAAGAATGGACAGATATCGGTCTTGTACCTGTTAATAAACGCTATAAATTACAGGAACAATTCCGGGACACGATTAATGCCAAATTCGACAGTCTTAAATTAGGTGCATATGAAAAAAGCATGATACATTTTAAATCGTGGATTGATGAAATATTAAAATCGCCGAATTCAAAAGAAAAACTTAAATTTGAAAAGGAAAAAATCGTTCAAAAATTAAAATGGCTTGAAAATGATATAGTTATATGGGAAAATAATATAGGTTTTTTTACAAATTCTAAAAGCGCCGAAGCTTTAATCAAGGATGTTCAGAACAAAATTGACAGCGGTAAGGAAAGTGTAAGAATCCTGAAGGCGAAGCTTGATATTATTAATAAATTGTAATTGCTGATATAGTTATATGGCTGAATGGCGAAATAGCTAAATGGTGAAATGGCTAATTAGCAATTTAACAATTTAGCCTGAATAATTCATGAATTTTAATATAAAATATATGACTAATGCAGGTTAGCAATTTAGCATAACCTGATTAATTCATAAATTTTAATTTGAATATATCAATAGCCCCGTCTTTGTGCCACCGCTAAAGCTACGGCAACACGCGGTTAAGGCGGGGTTTAAAATGGAAAAGCGTATCTTCGCCCTCTTTCCCTGCGAAATTTGGAATGTAGAGACGTTGCATGCAACGTCTCTACATTCCAAATTTCGCAGGGGGGAAGCCAACGGCATTTTTCTCAACCCCGCCCTGAAGGACGGGGCTATTGAAATATATTCTAACCTGATTTGTGAATAATACAGGTTAACAATTTAACAATTTAACAATTTAGATCGTGTCAATAAATTTTCGTGTATTTAAATTACTAATATTCAGCATTTTATTATCTTGTTTGTACAATTATCTCTTTGCACAAACAGGAAGCATCAAGGGTATTGTTTATGAAAAGGAAACCGGCGAGCCAATCGGTTATTGTAATGTAGTGCTTGATGGTACTCCGTATGGTGTTTCTACAGATATTGACGGGTATTTCAATCTTACTAAAATTAAACCGGGGCAGTATTCCTTAAAAGTAACATATATCGGGTACAATGATTATACGGAGCAAATTTCTATAACAGAGGGCGTCACCATAAATAAAAAAATATTCCTGGAAAGTAAAGCGCAGCAACTGGAAGAGATAAAAATTTCGGGGGAAAGGGAAAAGCAGAAAAGCCAGATTCAGACATCAACAGTAATAATAACGCCAAAAGAAATAACTAAAATACCTACTATAGGCAGTGAGCCAGATTTTGCACAGTACCTGCAGGTATTGCCAGGCATCATTTTTACAGGCGACCAGGGCGGACAATTATATATAAGAGGCGGACCGCCTATTGAAAATAAAGTATTAATGGACGGGATGACTATTTATAACCCTTTTCATTCTATCGGTCTTTTTTCAGTTGTTGATGCCGATATAATACGTAATGCCGATGTTTATACAGGCGGTTTTAATGCCGAATACGGAGGCAGGATTTCGTCAATCATGGATATAACTATGCGCGATGGTAATAAAAACCGATTAAGCGGAAAATTAAACGCCAGCACTTTCGGGTCAAAAATACTTCTTGAAGGCCCTATTAAAAAATTTGATGCTAATGGAAAATCAGCAGCTTCATTTATTGTTTCATGTAAAAATTCATATCTCAAAGAAAGCTCAAAATTTTTATATAACTATGTTGACTCGCTCGGTTTACCATTTAACTTTATTGATATTTATGGTAAAACCTCAATTTCAAGCCAAAACGGCAATAAACTGAATCTTTTTGGTTTTCGTTATATTGACAAAGTAAGATATCAGGCAGTATCTGATTTACAATGGGACGCTAATGGCGTTGGCAGCAATATAATTCTTGTCCCCTCCGGTTCACCTGTTTTAGTCAAAATGGATTTCGCTTATTCCGATTATAATATTTCTCTGGTTGAAGACCCTTTCATAACCGGTTCAGAAGAAAGAATTCGGAACTCTTATATTAACGGATTTAATATCGGAATAAGTCTGAATTATTTTATCGGCTCCGATGAGCTGGATTATGGAATTGAAGTCTTGGGCTTTAATACCCGTTTCAATTTTAACAATTCTTTACGCACACTTGTTCAGGAAGAAAATACTACTGAATTTGCAGGTTATCTGAAATACAAATATTCTTATGGAAAGCTCCTCGTTGAGCCTGGTTTCAGATTGCAATATTATGCATCATTATCCGACTTATCACCTGAACCAAGACTTGGAATCAAATATTTATTATCTGACCGGATAAGATTAAAATTTGGAGGTGGAAGATATTCACAAAATCTTATCAGCGCTAATTCTGACCGCGATGTTGTTAATTTATTCTATGGATTTTTATCAGGCCCCGATAATTTACAGGATGAATTTGTAGGCCGCCCTGTTAATCACTGTTATCAAACAGCATACCATGCTATTGCCGGAACTGAAATTGATGTAACTAATAAAATCAACGTAAACATCGAGGGCTATTATAAGGCGAATACACAGCTTACAAATATCAACCGTAATAAGCTGTTTGAAGATACTGAAAATAATGCCGGCAAAGACGATTATTACAAAAAAGATTTTATTGTAGAAACCGGCTCGGCATATGGAGTTGATTTTTTATTAAAATATGATTATAAAAGAATATATGTCTGGTTTGTTTACTCTTTCGGATTTGTAAACCGGTTTGATGGTGTGTATCATTATATTCCTCATTTTGACCGCCGGCATAATATAAACTTTATATCCTCTTATACTTTTGGGAAGAATCTTAACTGGGAAGCAAGCTTAAGGTGGAATCTCGGCTCCGGCTTCCCATTTACTCAAACTAAAGGATATTATGAAATCCTCCCTGTCGAGCAAGGTATAAATATTGACTATACAAGTATAAACGGACTGGTTAGTGTTACATATGCGGAAGTAAATGAAGGACGGCTTCCTTATTACCATCGTCTTGATTTTAACCTGAAGTATAGTGTGTCTTTAAGTGAAAATTCTTCTTTAGATATATTATTCAGCATTACAAATGTTTATAACCGTAAAAATATTTTTTATTTCGACAGGATTAAGCATGAAAGAATAGACCAATTGCCAATCCTGCCGAGCTTGGGTATTGGATTGAGTTTTTAACCATGGGACATTCAAAATACATATTCGTAACCGGGGGCGTAACCTCATCGCTGGGAAAGGGAATTATTTCCGCTTCTCTGGCCAAGCTATTACAGGCAAGGGGCTATAAAGTGACGATTCAAAAGCTGGATCCATATATCAATATAGACCCCGGGACCTTAAATCCATATGAACACGGCGAATGTTTCGTAACTGACGATGGAGCGGAAACCGACCTCGACCTGGGTCATTATGAAAGGTTTTTGAATATCCTTACAACACAGGATAACAATGTCACTACAGGCAAGGTTTACCAGACGGTCATAAATAAAGAACGCAGGGGGGATTTTCTCGGTAAAACCGTACAAATTATTCCTCATATAACCGATGAAATTAAACGAAGAATAAAGCTGTTAGGAACACGGCATAATTTTGATATTGTAATAACTGAAATAGGAGGAACCGTCGGTGATATTGAGTCTTTACCTTATATTGAAGCCGTGCGCCAAATGAAATGGGAAAAAGAAAGAGATATTATATGTATTCATCTTACATTCGTACCGTACCTTTCAACTTCAGGCGAGCTAAAAACAAAACCGACTCAGCATTCCGTTAAGATGTTGCTCGAAACAGGCGTTCAGCCCGACATTCTGGTTCTTAGAACCCAAAAACCATTAACAGACGATATCAGGCGTAAAGTCGCTTTGTTCTGTAATGTCGCTCAGGAAGCGGTTATAGAATCCATTGATGTTTCAACTATTTATGAAGTTCCTTTGCTAATGCTGAAAGAAAAATTAGATGTTATTGCATTGAAAAAGCTTAAACTGCCTTTACGTGAGCAACCTATGCTAAAACAATGGAAAGATTTTGTAAATAATGTAAAAAATCCGGAATTCGATGTCAAAATAGCTCTGATAGGAAAGTATGTAGAGCTGGCTGATGCATATAAATCAATTATCGAGGCGACCATTCATGCCGGAGCGGTGAATTTTTGCAAAGTGCAAGTTGGGCTTATTCATTCTGAACATATTGATGAAAATAATGTAAAAGAATTGCTTCAACCATACAAAGGTATTTTAATCGCCCCCGGATTTGGCCATAGAGGAATAGACGGGAAAATAATAGCCGCACGCTATGCACGGGAAAATAATATTCCTTTCTTTGGAATCTGTCTCGGTTTGCAATGTGCAGTGATTGAATTTGCACGCAGTATTCTGCATTATAAAGATGCGCATTCCACCGAAATGAATCCAACTACCACGCACCCCGTGATTGACTTAATGGAAGCACAGAAAGAAATAATAAATAAAGGACATACAATGCGGCTTGGCGCCTATTCCTGCAACATCAAACGTAAATCAAAAACTTTTGAAGCATACCGCAAACTAAAAATATCTGAACGGCATCGTCACCGTTATGAAATTAATAATGCATATCTTGCAGAATTTGAAAAAGCAGGAATGATCGCTTCCGGAATAAACCCCGATACTAACCTTGTTGAAATAATTGAAATACCTAATCATAAATGGTTTGTCGGGGATCAGTTTCATCCCGAATACAAAAGCACGGTGCTGAATCCGCATCAGTTGTTTATTAGGTTTATTAAAGCGGCTTTAATGGAGTAGTATGGACAGAAATACGATTATTGGAATAGTAATTATTTTTGGAATAATAATATTATTCAGCATTTTAAATCAACCAAGTAAAGAGGAACTTGAAGTTGCTCGGAAAAGACAGGATTCTATTATTAAAGTAAATGAGAAAATCGCCCAGGAAAAAATTCAGAATGAATTAGCCGCCAAAGAAGCCGCCAGACAAGAGCTTACCGCAGATACAACTATTACAGACAGTATAAAGCTCGATTCAATCAATAAAGTCAATTTACAGAACAGATTGGGATTGTTTTCTCAGTCAGCCGAGGGCAAAAATGAATTTATCACTTTAGAGAACAATAAACTGAAAGTATTGATTTCAACACTGGGAGGCAGGGTTTATTCCGCAGAGCTAAAAAATTACAAAACATGGGATTCTTTACATTTAATCCTTTTTGACGGCGATTCAAGCACTTTTGGTTTGCGTTTTTTTTCAGGAACAAAAGATATTCATACAAATCAACTCTTTTTTACACCTGTTACCGGTGAAAACAAGCTCATTGCAGAAAATAACCCCATAGCTGCATCTTTACATCTGAATGTGGCTCCCGGTAAGTATATTGAATATAAATATCTGCTCGAACCCGACAGTTATATTCTTAAATTTAACATCAGGTTTAAAGGTATGCAGGATGTAATTTCGACAAGCG
>JACQWN010000385.1 GCA_016209245.1 Bacteroidia bacterium | reverse complement strand
TTCCCATAGCTTTCGCTTTCACTTCGCAGTTTTCTGCCAAAACTATCGTAATATGTCTTTTTATAAGGCATATCGGTTGTGGTAGTTTGTGTATGGTACATCGCTGTTTCCATGTCCGGATCTTGTACTGTTTGCCAATCAATAATACTTTCGGCAACAATTCCTGTCGGATAAATAGTTTTCTTTAGTCTGCCCCAGTTATCATATCCAAAAATGGTCGCTTTTTGGTTAATATCAATTATTTTAGATGGCTTTCCCCATGGGTTGTTGTATTCAATATGTGTTGTATGGCCGAGCAGGTTTGTTTTGCTTGTAATAAACCTGCCCGTATTATCAAAAGTGAAAAGTTGCGTCCTGTCAGTCATATTTTGAGCGGATTGTCTTATAGTTTTGGGATTGCCGAAACCGTCGTAATTCTCGTAATGTAGAGTTATTCCGAATTTTTCTGTACTTTCAAGATTTCCGTTTTGAGCGTTATATGTGTAAACAATATCTTCTGTAAAAGGAGGTCCGGTGCTATTGTTGTCAACAGAGACCTTCTGTATAGTTTTAACCAAATAAGGATAATTCAAACCTGCATTGTCATAGGTATAAGTGTATGTTTCTTGTTTATCCGGAATTCCATTTAGTTTTTTGTATAATATTTCTTTATATGTAACATTCCCATTGTTGTCAATTGTATTGTTTGTAATAATATGTGTATAGTTTAATTCATTTTCCTGTTCAGCTTTGAACATTTTTATTAAAAAACGGTTATTGCTAAGGTCAGTATAATAGTAGTAATTTGTGTTTACAATATCATCATTACAACCTGGAAAATTGCAAAACCAGGAACGCGATGGTAGTAATATTTCGTAATCCTGATTGTATGCGTAAACAATTCGGTTCATTTTAGTTGTAGTAGGATAAGATTCCATTCTCAGAAAACCGATAAATCCTTTGCCTTCCTTGTTGTATATCGCAGCATAATACATATAATCGGTGGTGGGTAATCGGCGTATATTCGAATTCCGCCCAGTTGTTAAAACCGTCTATGATTTTTGTTACAAATAATGGTCTTGCATTTTCCGGCTCAATGTTAACTGTATATTTATTAAAAAATAATACCTTTCTGTTGTTACCATCTGTAGTGAAATTTAATAAATCGTGCGAACCATCGGCATCAAAATCACCAGGAATAAGTTTTTCACCCATGCTTTCCTGAAATGTATAAGATTTTGATACAAAACTTTTTCCGTTACTATAATATATCACTATATTAAAAAAAGAAGGGTTATAGGAATAACCAAAGGCATATAATAAGTCACTTTTTCCATCGCCATTAAAATCGCCTGTGACAAATTTGTAAGTAACGTTCAAATCCGAAGCAGGTTGAAACAATTTGTCTTCAAAATCGGTACCAGTTGAATACTTGAATTTCCAATTGGCAGAGGGAATAGATTCTCCGTAGGTATAAAAATCCGTTTTACCATCGCCGTTAAAATCACCAAAAAGGAACTCAAAGTCGGAATTTAAGGTAACGCTTGTGTAAAGCAAATCAAGAGTGTAGGTTGTGCCGCTTAGATTTAATTCATATATTTCTATTTTGTCAGGGAAAACAACCATAATATCCTGCTTTCCGTTGCCGTTAAAGTCAATAATATATGTTGTGTCTGCATCCAGCAAAGTAAACGGGCTTATACCACTAATAATATTGGAAGAGTTAGTCTGAGGTATAACATAAGTTATTTGATAATTAGCAGGATTATCAATGCCTGTATTCAATAAAAAATCCAAACCTGCATTTAACACAGTTATATAATCTGACAGGCCGTCTCCGTTAAAGTCTCCTGTATAAAAGAACTTTTTCTCGGGATTAAAATAATTATAAATACCATCAACTGTAATGTTCTGGATACTAAAACCATTACCACCTTTGTATATTTTGATATTGTTTAACCCGACAAACTCAGCCTGCTTCTCTTCCTCGTTGAAGCACCCATCATAGGAATAATAAGGGATGTAACCCAGAAGAAGGCAATAAGTAAAACTACCATAGCTTGATACATCAAGTAATGCAATATCTTCAATATTATCACCATTAAAATCTGCAATATACGAGCCTGGAGCATTGCCAAGAAATGAATTTTGGCTATTGGAAATATAGCATAAATTACTGAAACTATTACCGCTATTGAGCTCATTCTCTATATCTGCAATAGTATAATTCGACAGTTGTTTCATTCCAAAAAAATAGTTTGTAATTGCGGCAACAATATCACTTTTGCCGTCGCCGTTGAAATCGCCCTGTATAAATGTAAGCTGTGAATTTTGATTAAATGTTGATGGTTCTTCTACGTATAAAATTCCATTCCTTCCATATTGGATAATAGTAGAATTTACTTTTTCGTTATTTCTGCCAACCTCTTCGATTTCAGTTAGTTGAGAATATATTTCATTGTGATAACTTAAATTGTAAGTTCTCACCAATTGCTCATTGGAATAAACTTTTATCTTTCTCAGTATTTTAGTAGAATTTATCCATTTGTCTGCTACATAAAGCTTGTTTTTATCCGCTCTTATAGAATAGTAAAACTTTATGGAGTTATAAGGTTGTACGGAGGCATTGGTATTTCCGGTATATTTTATTTCCTTTATTACACATTCCCCCACGTCGTTGTTATATATATATTCCATAAAGTTCCCGTTCCGGTCTGTTATCTTGTTAATATAATATGCAAATGGGGTTGACGAGTTTTCAGGAATTAGCTTTGAATTTCCGGCACATCCGTATTCAATAATAGTACCGTTCTTTAATTTTAAAGTAAAAGTTAAATTCGTTGTATTGTATTCTATTCGTGAAAAATCTTCTATTTCAAAGGCATATTCAATAATACTACCGCTTGCAGAAATTTGGAGCAATCTTTTTCCATCCAGAGAAAATTTATCGTTACTATTCAGGTTTACACCCTCAACTATACCGTCATAAAAAATATTCTGAGGGGTTCTTGCAATTACAGATAATCCGCCTATACTCCAACCCAATCCCGCAATACTATTACCCGATTGACTGTTATATACCAAAGATATTTGAGGTTGCATACCTTGCGTTCCTTTAGGTGTGTATATTGGAATGCTATAAGTTGCCCCACCGGTAGAGGATACATTATAATTAGCCGTTGTCGAACCTACAGCTTTGTTGGTATCCAGGTCCCTTTCCATATCCGGTATATCCTGATAGGTTATATCAAACAGCAGGTTCTCATTCAACCTCGCCCTGAACGTATTACTTCCGTCTCTCGTATACTTGAACCCATGCCCCATCCGTACATAATCCCGTGCCTCGAAGTCGTAAGTGCCTGATTGCAGGTTTTCGTTTATTTCGAACGAATCGCCTTGATAATGGTCCGGCGGTATGGGCGATGGTAATTGCACAGACTTCTGTGCGCCCTGTTGCTCCTGCAATTGCCCCGCCTGTGGCAGCTTTTCAGCCTCCTGCGGGAACAAGGCGTAGGGCGCCAGTAATAGCAGCGCCAGCGCTGGGAGCAACCGTATTGTTTTACATCCTGTTTTCATAATTCAACAGTTTATTATTTTATTTCATTATTCATTTCTCAAAAAATCATGGTAATCCTTTAATCTGCTTAATCCTGGTTCAGACATTTTACATTTTGCATTATTTTTTATATTTTATATTTTATTGCTACTTCACTGCGTTGCGTCGCTGTGACATTGTGCTGCTAATAGCTTTTCTGCCTGCGACGCTTGGATGAACGCCATTCTTTTTACACAGGGCTTACGCCCTGTGCTACAAATATTCCGCCCCTTCGGGGCTGGCGTTCTTTGTATGTTTTCTGCTATTTTCATTTCTTCATATTCTTTGCAATATTTCTCAAAAAATCATGGTAATCCTTTAATCTGCTTAATCCTGGTTCAGACTTTTATTATCTTCCATTCCCCTTTCTTCTGCCCTGTCCACAACTT
>JACQWN010000384.1 GCA_016209245.1 Bacteroidia bacterium | reverse complement strand
CATAAACACATGAACACATAAACACATGAACACATAAACACATGAACACATTAACTATTCATCCCATACAAGCTTATACGGTTGCTTTTTCTTTTCTTCCTGCTCTTTCTCTTTCTCCTGTTTCTTTTTAATGAGTGACGAGTCATTTTTGAACCATCCAAACTCCTCTTTTAGTATAGTCTTTAGCTCGTTTTTTTCGTTTTGATAATCATCTTTTATTACCTCTTTTATTTTCTTTTTATCATACGAAATCTTGCAATCCTCACCTTTGCCCGTTATAAGAAGATAAATATTTGTCCTTCCCAGACCATCATCTTCAACCGTACCAAAGCTGTTATTATCCTTATTATCTCTCTTTGCCTTACGGGCAAGCAATTCCGATACAAGAGCCTTGACTTTATATGAATATTCATTTTCAAACGAATGAATCCCTGAAGCCGAAATATTTATTGCCGAGGAATTAATATCCATCTGCGGAATTGAAATTAACCTGTCTTTTATCAGAATAGTATTCTTTAAAGTTGAAAATCTGACATGCTTTAGCTCTTCAACTTCAATAAATTTTGAAAGCTCCATCATTGGCTCAAAGTTAATCAGTTCACCATTTGAAATTTCTAACTCACTTTCAGCATATATCTCATTTTCATAAGGAACCAACGTATTAGACCATAAGGATGAAAAATAGATCGAAGAAGTGACTCTACCCTTGAGATGCTTGTCAATAATAAATTCCTGACCAAAATTATCAAATGAATAGAATAATTTAGTAATATCAATGTTCTCGGTTTCTGTAGTTGTTCTGATAAAAATATTTTTATCAGGTTGCTGTTCAATTTCAATATTGGCTCTTACAAGTCCTCCCATAGTTTTAAGATTCATATCATTGATAACCAACTGTTTATTATGATATAAGAGACTTCCTTTAACATTCGAAGCAACAAACTTTTGCCATTGAAATTTATCTATTGACATGGCGACGTTTAAGTTGATATTATCCGGTAAAACTATTTCAGGAATTTCTGATGATGTATTCCCTCTTTCATCTTTTGATAATAATTTTGGCAAATCCAGAGATGGACAATTGAAATAACCTTCAATCGAAACTGTTTGATTATCAAGAAAAAGATAGTTTAAAAAATTTTTTAGTAACCCGTTTATATTAAATTCCTGGTCACTGATGTCAAAATGAATGTTATCAAGCTGCAGGTCATTATTCCTGAAGGATATAGTCCCTGAAAGATTATGATATAAATACTCATTACCGATTAATTTAAATGAAACCTCTTGAAGTTTTACATCTCCCTGTGTTTGTGCATTTCTGAAATCTTCAGATGTCAGCTTTTCCAGGTTGTTAATTTTCCCATTAAAGTTGATATTTCCTGTAAGTCTGCCGGTAAGGATTTCAATAGTATCTAATCTGAATAAACAGCTCAGCTCACTTAAGTCGAAATTAACATCGCCCATCAATTTTATGTATGGCTTTTCAAAATTAGTAATCGAAAATTCTCCTGATAATTTACTATCTCGCATATCAGCAGAAAATTTTGTAAAGTGAAGTTCTGACGAGCTGATACAATTTGAAGCGCCATTCGAAAAATTGCCATCAATAACCACATTGGTTAGTTCGACATCTGAATCTTTTTTGAATATAGTACCATTTTTAATGCCGAAGACGGTATTTATATGCGGATATCGCTTATTGCTTACCTTCCCCTGGATAGTTGTCTCAAAAAACAAATCGCCGGTATTTCTATAATTTTCCGTGTACTTTAAATATTGAGGGGGCATCACCGACACGAAAGCCGGTATATCCAGCTCATCACCTTTTATTACAAGGTCAAGAGCGGGCTCTTTATCTGCTTTTATGGTACCTGTTAAATCAAATCTCAATCCTGCAATTTTAAGCGAACCTTCCTTAAAAGCATATAAATCCTTATCAACCGACATATCAACCTGTATTTCAACATTATGATTTTTAATATATTTTACTTTTCCTACTGTCAGATGTCTGGTAAACATACCGGTTTCGACTACCAGCAAATATTTTTCAGAACCAAAATTTCCTTGCAGGCTAATAAATTCCGTAAATGATTTTATATTAATATCATTATAAAGGTCAATATAAGTCAGAGCCATATCTTTTATTTTCAAATCTTTAATCTTAATTTCAATATTTCCTCCGGTTTGTGAAGTATCGGATTTCCAAAATTCATAATTTCCATTACCTTTTGCATCAATAAACAAATTAAGGCGTCCCTTTTCGGCAATGATATGGGTCAGCTCATAGTTTTCCTTCCAAATATCGGTAATGCTGAATTGTAAAGATAGCTTACCTGTTACAAGTAGGGTATCTGTATTGATAGTGAAATACTTTTTATCACATTTTGAATTTGAAAAAGCTGTTACATTATATAAATCAACCGAAACATTTGGAAAGTTTTGCAGGAAAGTGTATGGAGAAAAATCTACTTTTTCAACATCAATCTTAATCGTCAACTGTTTGTTAAGCTCGCCAATAATTCTGTTTTTTATTTCATCACCATAAAATTTGGAAAGAAAATACCCGCCCGCTGCTATTAATATAATCAAGCGTAAAATGATAATCAGGATGAACTTGAAATATTTCATTTAATAAAAATTAAGTAACTATTTAGGCCTATGTTATTTTATACAGATTATCCCATCGAAGTATGAATTTGTTACGAAGCTACGAATTACGAAGTTACGAATTACTAATTTGTCAACAACGAACCCCTTCGTAATTCGTAAGTTCGTATTTTATTCGTACTTCGGTGGGATAATTTTGCCCATAAACCTAAATAGTTACAAATATTCATTAATATAACGGTATATAATGATTGGTTTATTGTTATGAACTTGGCTCAAATCTTTTTATGCGGGTAAAGATAATAAATTCATATCCATAAAAATTATTTTTCAACATTCTGTTGTTAATTTCAAATAATAATTATATCTTCGAACCCGAACAGTAACAATATAAATCGTAAATTTGCATGTTGTATTATTACACCCTTTATGAAAACAGATTTTCATTCAAAAGATTACTTATATTTAGTTATCAATGGAGTAATTATTACACCATCAACAAGATATTAGCGATATTATGATAATAGAGGTGTTGTTTTACGGTAGTTATGCACAAGCGAAGAAAAGACAACGACAGTAAATGTAACTTAATATTAATAACTTAAATTTGAAAATTATGCAAATTAAAATTGGTGAGAAAATCTGTCTTAAAGCAGTAGCATTTGACGGACAAATACTTAT
>JACQWN010000296.1 GCA_016209245.1 Bacteroidia bacterium | reverse complement strand
TGACTTTTTGAAAAAATAATTACTAAAGCCTCAACCACTGCACCACTAAAAACTTGTCCGACGTTATTAAGAATGTTTATACAAGTATTTTTTAAAAGATATTTACGAATATTGACACAGTAATCATTCGTAAGAATAGTATTTGGAATAATTAACCCGACCAATCCATTTTCTTTAGATAATTTATTTGTTTTTTCAAGGAATGCTATATAAATATTTATTTGTTGCTGTAAAGTATCATATTCTGTTTTATAATAATTAATAACCGATTTGCTTTCTTCAAAACCAGTATAGCGACCACCTTTAACAATTACATAAGGTGGATTTCCTATTATGCAATCAAACCCGCCATTTTTCATTACTTCGCAAAACGAAACTTCATAATTAAAAGGTTTATATTTTTCAGGTACGCTGAAATATTTTTTCAACCCCTCGTTTAAGTGTTTATTTATTATTTCTTCATGTTTTCTAATATCAAATATTATTTTTTCTTTTTTAATATTATCTTCTTCGAGATAAAATTCATTTTTAAGTTCAATCAGCCTTTTTATATTTGTTTTATATTCTGAATTTTTATCAAAAATAAAATCTAATTGTGCACCTGCCGTGTATTTTTCCGATGCTTCTTCATAAATGCCGGAAATAAGAGAATTGCCATGCCGGATATTCAATGAAAGATTAGGCAATAATTTTCTTTCTTCCATATTTGTATCAATATATTTTATTTCCTCCACAGCCCTTAGTAATAAATTTAATTTAGCGATTTCCACAGCCCTTTCATCTAAATCTACTCCATACAAATTATGCAACAATATTTTTTTTCTAATTTCTAATTCATCAAATATGTGTAATTCTTTTTTCCCTTTATTAATTTTACTTTTGTATGCTTCATAAAAAACATCAAAAGCTCTTATAAGAAAAGAACCACTGCCGCAAGCGATATCTAAAACCTTAATTTTTTCTATATCTTTTACCGTATTACATTTTCCCAATAATTTACCAACGGTATTAGCTATAATATAATTTACAATAAAATCGGGAGTATAATATATGCCTTGCGCTTTTCTTTTTAAATGTTCTTTATGTTCGGTAATTACAGAAGCATTTTTACTTGCTTTTAATAATTCGCCTAAATAATTTTCATACACTTCTCCGATTATATGAACACTTAAATTAGAAAAATCAGTATGATTAATTCCTTTTATTATTTTTTCAAGTTCATTGTCGGGAATATCAAATTTATCGCATTCCTCAAATGAGAATAACTCTGAATTATATCTATCCTCAAATTCTCTGAATTTCTTTTTTAATTCGTAATAATAGGATTTTTCTGAAAATAATACAGCGCCAAGGATATCTTGTGATATTATTTCTTTGTCATAGCAAACATCAATAAAAATAAGGCGGTCTAATATCTTTTGTGTATAATAATCTATTTCCTCTGCTGATAATGAATTATATTTTTTTAAAATAAATTTTCTTAAATCATTTCTCCATATTTTAAGGTTTTGAAAAAACTCTTCTTTTATTTCATATTCTTTTTTATAATAAACAACATCGGCAGATAGCTTTCCTTTGTTATAATATAGAAAAACAAAATTAATTAGTGAAAAGAAATCCCTTAATTCATTATCAGTACAACAGATTTCATTATCTTTAAAAACAGTAAGAGTTTTATAAATACTTTCATTTGAAGCGTAGGCATTGATATTATAAATACGCCATTCAATAAAATTAGTCAATAAGCCCCATGATACTCCTTCGCTTCCGCAATAATAACATAGTTGTTCCGCAAATGTCCACTTTTGATATTTACCATTTAAACCTTTTGGCGTTTTCGGTTCTTTTGATTCAATTACAAAAACACTTCCTCCTCCTGATCCTTTAAGTAATATATCCGGTCGTTTACCGGTTTTAATATCCTGCCCTTTATTTATTTTCCAATTTGAAGGCTTCCAATCTATCGCTTGTAAAATAGGGAGCGTGTATGAAGCCTGTACGTGGTCTTCACTATCAACAAAAGAATTATTGTTTTTAAATTCCTTAATAATATTTTTTATGTCTGATAATTGTTTGTCTGTAATAGCCATTTGTTCAAATGTTCGTTATTCAATTTTTTGCCTGTAACTATTTAGAATATATGCACAAAGTGAAAAAAATCAATTTAACCAATTAACTGATAATTCCGTTATTTATAAAATTTTTACTCCCATAACAAGGATATCATCTATCTGGACACATGCTCTGCCTTCTGCGAGCTTATAGCTTCTCCAGCTTTCAATAGTGCTGTCGAGAATATTCTGCTGTTCCGACATAGGCAGGTGTTGTATATTAAGTAATATTTCTTTAAATTGTTTTATTTTAAATTTTTTTTCATCGGGACCTCCAAATTGGTCGGCATAGCCATCGGAGAAGAAATATAGAGAATCGCCTTTTTCTATCGGGATAATATGCCTGGAAAAAGGTTCCATGATAAGAAAGATAGCAATTGGCATTTTATCTCCTTTAAATTCGTATAAAATATATTCATCTTTCACCATAGTTTTTGTTTTTTCAAAACCGGGTATGTCTTTTTTCCTGATAAGGACAAGCGGATTGTTTGCTCCTGAAAATTGAACTATTCTGTTGTTTTTATTAATAGCAATAATAACGATATCCATTCCGTCTTTTGCCTCACCTTCTTCGCCACTTTGATGCAAAGAACGGATTACTTCCGACCGCAGCCGGTTGAGAATTTCATCAGTATTACTGATATTTGCTTTATTTACTATTTCATTTAAAAATGCAACGCCAAGCATGCTCATAAATGCACCAGGAACTCCATGACCTGTACAATCGACAGCGGCAAAAAAAGCGAACTCATCGGTCTCATTAAACCAATAAAAATCACCGCTTACAATATCGCGGGGTTTAAATAAAACAAATGATTCAGGATAATTTTTCTTAATTTTATCAATCTGTGGCAGGATTGCTTTTTGAATATTTTGGGCATAATTGATGCTGTCGGTAATATCTTTATTCTTTTGTTCCACGATTTCTTTCTGCATGACCACTTCAGCCGTTCTTTCGGCAACGGTTTTTTCAAGTCGTATTTTATCCCGTCTGAGAGCCGCCTCGCGGTATTTCATGTATGCATAAATAATAATTATTGTAATAATACCGATAATAGTATAAAACCACCATGTTTGCCAAAATGGAGGGGTTATTCTGAAATGAAAAACTGTATGGGCTTCATTCCAGATATTATCGTTATTACATGCCTTTATTTTAAATGAATACTCCCCTGCCGGTAAGCTGGGATAATCGGCTTCATTCTTTGATAACGGGGGAGACCACTCGTTGTTAAGTCCTTCGAGTATATACTGATATTTTACTTTTTCAGGAATACACAGGCTGACAGCAACAAACTCAAATGTCAGATGATTCATATTATAGGGTAATACAAGATTTACAGGGAGTTGAGAAATGGTATCAATTTTGGCGTATTGCGTCCAATCAACATCCTTATAGGCCAACCTTATATTTGTAATTTGTGTCTGAGGAGGAACACTGTTCAAAATATCGTACTTCGGATCATAAATAGTTATGCCCTTGACTGTACCAAACCATATTTTTCCGTCATTATCTTTATAACATGCATTATTATTACATTCCTGGCCAATAAAACCCTCCTGGCTGCCATAATGCCTAATCATGATTTTTTTTGTTTTATTGTAAGCGGAAACATCTAATTTATCCAGTCCTTTGCTCGTCCCAATAAATAAATTTCCGCTCTTATCAAATATAATAAGATATATATTATTGGTTGAAAGACCGCTTTTTTTTTCAATTAACTGGAAAGAATGTCCATTATATCTGAATACCCCTTGTTTGGTAGCGAACCAATAATTTTTTTCATCATCTTGCAGTACATTAACTACTCTTGAATTTGTAAATCCATCCTTTTCTCCGAAATGAATAAGATTTTCTCCCTTAATAACATACACTCCGGAGTCGGTACAGCACCAAATTACCCGCTTATCATCTTCATAAATTTTCCAAATTATCTTATTAGAGAGAATATTATATTTTTTATTTATATTAATGAAGGTTGTATCCTTTATCTGTGTAATTCCTTTTAAAGTGCCAGCCCAGATCGTTCCTTCCGAATCTTCAAGCAAAGAAAAAACCTGATTATCGGACAGGTTTTTCTTAATATACTGCGTATATAAGGGCGCTTTTTTATTAATCAGATACTCTGTATTCCTGAAGTTGATAAAGATGGTATCGGTACATCTGCTTATTCCATTATTTGTAGCAAACCAAATATTATTTTTTCTATCTTTGATAATTGAAAAAACATGACTTCCGACAATAGTATTTTTAATATTTTCATGTTTGAAGTTTTGGAAGTGATGCTTTTTTTTATTGAATGTCATTTTTGAAACCCCTTCCGATGTGCTGCCTATCCATATTACTGTGTCATTTATTCCACATATTGAAAATACATTATTATGATGTAAGCCATCGGAAGTACTATAATTACGGAAAATTGGAGGAGGAAATTTAAGCAACCCATTACTGTTGGTTCCAACCCAAATTACTCCTTCCTTGTCTTTAAAAATAGCAGTAAAATCGAATTCCGGGAACTTATATATATCTTCGCGTTCCGCTTTTGTGTTGTAAGAGAAAATATACCCGTTTGTATTACATAAAAGAATTTTTCTTTCCCTAGATAAAAATGAAGAAGTATAATCATTACGATCTTCGATGATATCAATTTTATTATTTTTATAAATATTCAGGCCATTTGATGTACCAATCCAAATATTACCCGCCTTATCTTCGGTGATAGTTCTGACCAAATCGCTGGAAAGTCCATTTTTTGTGTTGAATAATTCGAACTCTTTATTTTTATATTTAATTAGACCTGCGCCAAAAAGGCCGAACCAGATATTTTCGTTATTATCAATACATATAGTAAATACTTTTGCATTATTTAGAATAGTGCCAATCCATAGATTTCCCGATTTATCCTGAAATAATGAAATTACCTGCGACTGAGAAAGTCCATCATTAATATTGTAGTTTTTATAATAGTAAGTCTGTGAAATAGTCATTTTATTGAAGTATATTAGCACGATAACGGGGAAAATGTATCTGAAAATGAAATACATATATATAAATATCAAAAAGGTTTCTTGTTGCAAAGGTATGAAAATAATTTTTATTTCAAATGACCCCTTCCTTAAAAAGTCTTTCTCTTACAAAACTATCTAATTCGTCTTTTGAAATAATGCACTTCTTGTTACCCTTAAAACGGGCGAATCTGCAACCACCGTAACAAAATTGTAAAAGTTTGCATTTTCTGCAATCCTCATATTTATTATTTTACAATGCTCTCCTACTCAACATTGCCGGTAACATCTCTATTTAAATATATATTTATTAATATTTCATCCTATCATCTTCAATATCCGATAATTTTTTTAGCGATTCGAATGCCTTATATCCGACATTATCCTGAAAGGTTTTTGCAAGGATTTGTTTATCGAGAGCAAAATCATTTTTTGTTTCCGGCTGAGTAATTGAAGTTATTTGAATGATGTAAACCCCATTATTCCCTTTAACGGGCCCTGTTATTTTATCTTTTTCAGTACACATTGCAGTTGCGATAACCTCCGGCTCGACTCCCATGTTTGGTGCGTTTGACATAGAAAAGGTAATATTATCAGTAGTTCTGACTTCTACACCGGGTTCTTGTGAAAAAGCTTCGAGTGTTTTGTATTTACCAAGCATAGTCTTCATTTCGTTAACTAGTTTTTCCGCTTTTTTCTCTTTAATGACATTCATCTGAACATCGGTTCTTACTTCATCGAGAGGCGAATATCCTTGTTCCCTGACTTCTTTAAGAAGAGCCACGACATATTTGTTGCTGATAAGAAAAACAGGAGAAATTTCTCCTTTATCCGAGCTGAATGTCCATTTAATAAGCTCTTTCGGGCTTTCAAGCCCGGAAACGTATTTGTTTTTTTCGCTGATATTGTTTGCTAAACGCTTCACCAATCCCTGTTCGTTTACGGCTTTTTGAAACTGAGCTTCCGCAGTATTAAGCCCCGCGAATTCGTTGGCTTTGGCATAAGCCAGTTGTCGGGTTTCCTGACTGGCGGATATATTTGAAACGATTGTTCCGATTTTGGCTTTTCTGACTTCCTTCCCATGTTCTGTAACTTCTACCAGATGCACTCCAAATTCTGTAAAGACAACCGAAAGATGTCCGACAGGTGATAAAATACATGTATCGCCTAAAGGTTGCACCATATCTTGCTTTTTGAACCATCCAAGGTCGCCTCCTTTATCACGTGTAGCGTCGGTACCATATCGCATGGCTAATAATGCAAAGTCA
>JACQWN010000295.1 GCA_016209245.1 Bacteroidia bacterium | reverse complement strand
TTCTTTTTTTGTGGATTGACTTTACAGACAGACACTAATTAATGTTCAAAATCATAAATCATAAATCATAAATCATAAATCTTATGCTTCCCGATTATCATATTCATACATTCCTTTCAGATGGAAACGATGACCATGAATCGTATATCAATAAAGCAATTGAAAAAGGAATAAAAGAGATAGGTTTCTCCGACCATATAGTTGAAGTGGATGTTGACTGGAGAATGCAGCCGGAAGATATTCCATTGATGATTGAGATAATTTCAATTAAGAAAAAATTATATAAAGGAACTTTAGATATTAAATTCGGAGCGGAAGTGGATTTTATACCTGGAAAAGAAAAGCAAATCAAAGCTATATGCAAAAATATTCCATTTGATTATATAATTGGCGCTATTCATTTTATTGATGACTGGAGCTATGATACCGACCCTTCAAAATATGAAAAGATGGATATATACGAGTTATATAAACTATATTTTAAAACACTTCAGGCATCAGCGGCTTCCGGTATGTTTGACATTATCGGACATGCTGATTTTATTAAAAAATTCGGACATTATCCAAACCAAAATATTAACCATTTGTATTCAGAAACAGCAAAAATATTTAAAGAAAGCGATATTGTTGTAGAACTAAATACCAACGGACTAAATAAACCATGTAAAGAATTTTTTCCATCGCCAAAATTTCTGCAGATATGCTTCGATAATAAAATTCCTGTGTGCCTTGGCTCAGATGCTCACAAAGCGGAAAATCTTGCACAGTATTACAACGATGCGCAAAAATTATTAAAAACAATAGGATACAAGGAAGTGGCTGTTTTTAGCAGTAGGGAAAGAAGCTTTATTGCATTGTAATTTTGCAGGGTGAAATGCTTACTGTTTTATCAGCTTCTTAACAATAACCGTTGCTTCGTTACTGACTTTCACAATATAGACACCCGCCGGCAGCATTGCAATATCAACAGGTGTTTTTTCTGAATAAACCGGTTGTTTTATTAATTGCCTGCTGTTGATATCATAGATAGAAAGGGTTGTGATGCCTAATAATGAAAAATCATTTAGTAATTTTATATAAACTTTATCGTCGGAGGGATTCGGAAAAATATTGAAAGGTTTTTCGTTAAAGGGGGGCTGGACAAAGGTTGGGGTATAGGATAATTTTGCCAGAAAAATATCCGAATACAAACCCCACTCATCAGAACCGGATATATTAATTAATGTATCGGTTCCAAATATTAGTGAAGAACAGGAATAATTATCTGCAATATAAACACTACCATCTATATCAGTAGTGATATGTGAACTATTGCCTCCTCCATTTTGTTTTGCCTATATTACATTTCCAGAAGAATTATATTTGACTATAAATAATCCTGAATTTGTCAATGTTATACTATCAAAAATAATTTGTGAAGATCCGAACCATCCTGAAATATATGTATTATCAAATATATCAATTGAAATACTTGTACCTGTACTAATTCCAACTACATTTTTTGCCCACAATACATTTCTTGAAGAATTATATTTGGCTATAAAAAAATTTTGACTATCCCAAAGCACATTTCCTGAAGAATTATATTGGGCAATATAAATATCAGAATAACCAGAATTTGTTAAATTGATACTGTCAAAACTAATGGAAAAACTCTGAAAATCTCCTGTAATATAAACATTATTATATGTATCTATAGAGAAATTTGTTACCTCGGTTTCCGTATTTCCTCCATTTCCAATTATACTTTTTACCCATAAAGGATTTCCTGAGGAGTCATATTTTGCAATAAAAATAATATATGGCTGGGTTTGACTTGTTAAAACAACGCTTCCAATGGTAAGTGTATCAGAATACAGACTAAGGTAATTTCCTATAATATATAAATTACCTGCATTATCAGAATTTATTTTTAAAGAACTGATAGAACCACCACTAATAGCTCCTACACTTTTTATCCAAATAAAATTCCCGTCTATATCGTATTTAGAAATATAAATACCTTGACCAATTAAAGTATCATTATTGAAAATCAGTGTATCTTCATAATAATTACCTGTAAAAAATAAATTGTTATTTTTTTGAACAAAGGAAAAACCATTATATCCTGAACCAATATTATAATATACATTCTGTATCCATAATATATTACCAGAAGAAGAATATTTTGCAATAAAGGACTCTGGAAAGAAAGTTATGCTATCAGAAGCCCCCATTTTTCCAGCGATATACACATTTTCATTAGAATCTGCAACAATATTACTAACCCAGTCATTACTAACGCTGCCTATACTTTGTGCCCATTCCCAAGCAGGCGCCTGCCCAACTAATGAATGATTGATTACAAGAAATAGGGTAAGTATGAAAAATTTGAATCTCATTTTATAAAAATTTTAATTCCAAAATTGAATTCAATTTATAATCCTAAAGCAACAAGAATGTCTTTCATTCCTAAAACATTCGTAAAAACAATAATCGGATATGCAACATCATCATATTTCTCAAAAAAGGTCACCCCAATGCCTTTATATTGATTAAGTGGTAGAAAGAAAGACTGATATCCACACCTATCAGCACAATATGGTGGTTCAACAGTCTCGTAATCTAATACAAGCTTTATGGTAGAATTATTCCAACCACCAGGTCCTTCTAACAGGTCTTTGGCTAATCCGAAAATAACTTTTAATTCTTTTGTACCTCTATTAGTATAGTAACATGCAACGATTCCGACACCTTCATAATTAATAAATGATAAAAACGGGGGTGCGGCATAATCACCTAGTTGTGATTCACCAAAGTTTGCCGTACCTTGTTCAATCCATGTTACACAATTATTTTCACTTTTGTATTGAATGAATCTGTTAAAGTCATCATTTTTTTTTGCTAATAACAGAAAACAGCCTCCCCCGACATTAACCAGTGAAGGTTCTCCCCATGGTCGTCGCTGATCTGGATTTGGTGGATCTGGTGTAACTGATATGATTGTTGGAAATGTTAATCCACCATCAGTTGATTTATACAGATAAATTCTATAAAGAGAAAGAGGATTACCAGATACTCCCCCAAACCAGGTTTGATATAATGTATTATTCCCGACATCAACTATATGGCCATACGGATTAAATCTTGTGTTAGTTTCGCCGTCTAATTGATGATCCAATTCATAAGGTCCTTGCCATGAATCTAATGCACCATCATTATCACTATAAATGTATTTCATTAGTTCCCAATAAGGAGGAGAATTGGGATCATATGTAGAAAAAAAAACGAACAATCTTCCATTGCTGTCATAACCTCCACCAGCGGTTCGCAAATCATGATTGGCTTCTGAGTAAACATTCTCAACCTCTTCATCACTCCAAGTAGTACCACCATCTGAACTATGCCTTATCTTTATAACTCCATAATCAATGGGTGGGGAAACATGTACTTCGCCTTTGCGATATATTAATACTGTATGACCGTTTATAGGGTTAACAGATATTAGACCGAAATGCCGATAGTGGTCATTATCCGACAAATCAGTAATTTTTTTTTGTACCGTACTACCAAGCGGCCAGTATTTTTCAGGTGTTAAGTCTGCCATAATTATAAATTTTAGTTGATTTAATTATTTTTACTTCATACCATCATGATTATAAACCCAAAGTTGTTAATAGATTTATCATTCCGCTTTGTGGTGTAAATACTATTTTGGGGTTGTAAACATTACCCACTCCTTCAAAAGTATTTCCAATACCTTTAAATTGATTTAAAGGATGAAAGAACGACTGGTATCCTAAAGTATTATTACCCGTAGGCGGATCCGGATATACCGCCTTTTTGGTATTAACATTCCAATTCAAATGGCCATTAGTTTCTAACAGATCTTTTGCTAACCCGAAAATAACCTTTAGGATATGTGGTGTAGTATTTTTTTTCGTATAGTAACAAGCGACGATTCCTACTCCCTGGTAATTGATAAATGATAACCAAGGAGGGGCAGGATTGCTTGTTAAACCATCATCAAAATTAGTTATACCTCCGTTATAGTCATTCCAACTTTCTGTAATGTTATTTTCATTCTTGAACTGCCGGAAAGCGTTAACATCGTTTTTCTTAGCTAAAACTAAAAAACATCCGCCGCCAAGATTGACCATTGACGGTTGTGATAATTGCTCCGCTCCGGAATATATGGTTTTTATGTCAGCTTCATAAAAATGTGCACCACTATCAATTGACTTATATAAATAAAGTTTATATGTTGTACCAGTACCATTATTCCCAGACCAGCTTTGATAGAGAGTATTATTGTTATCAAGTATATTTTTACCGACATCAACAATATGTCCGTGAGGGCTATAAAATGTAT